>JACRBO010000523.1 GCA_016219235.1 Chloroflexota bacterium | reverse complement strand
TTTGACGTGATCTATCAGGCCATCTCCAAAATGGAGAGCCAGCTGGTTGCCCGCATTATCCGGGCCGTGCACCGTTATGCCTCGGACGCGGCCATCATCTTTAGCGTCCTGCATGGCTTCCGGCTGTTCTTCATGGGACGCTTTCGCGGCCCGCGTTGGCTGGCCTGGACGACTGGTGTCTTGATGGTGGCCGTCCTGGTGTTGGACGGCATCACCGGTTACTGGTTGATCTGGGATCAACGCGCGCAGCTGATCATCAGCAGCGTCACCAGTTGGTTGGGACGGATCTTCGGCACCAGCGCCGATTTCGTCGCCGATATCCAATCGGCGTGGGCGAACGACACCAGCTGGATCTGGATCGGCCTGTTGCTGCTGGTGCACATCCTCTTGTTCGTCATCGTCGCGGTGGGTTACTGGCTGCACGTCAAGCGGCTCAGCCGCCCCAAATTCCTGCCGGCGCGCCACTGGCTCATCGGGATTAGCCTCCTCGTGATCGTCGTCTCGGCTGCGGCTCCGCTGGGGATGCTGCCGCCCGCTAATTTCCGGCAGCTGCCCGGCCCGGTGTCGCTCGATCCGTTGTACCTGTTCTTCGTTCCGCTCGAAATCAACGGGACGGCCAACGGCCTGTGGCTGATCGTGTTGGCGCTGGCCGCGGCGGCGTCGATCTTTCCGTGGCTGCCGTTGCGCCGCAAATCGACGCCGCCGGTGCATATCGACAAAGATCTCTGCATTGGCTGTACCAAATGCGCGCTCGATTGCCCGTATCAGGCCATCACCATGGCGCCGCGCACCGACGGCAAGATTCACAAGTTTGTCGCGCACGAGAATCTCGATCGGTGTGTGTCGTGCGGGGTGTGCGTCGGCTCGTGCGATGTGCAAGCCATCTCGATCGGCCCGTTATCCCGCCCGGCGTTGTGGACGATCGTCGACAGGCGCGTGGCCGCGGCGCGCGAGCGCGTACCGACCGGCAAAGTGATGGTGGCCTTTACGTGTGAACGCCACGCCGATCATGGTGCGCGGCCTTACCTCAACCCGAGCGGCCTGTCCGCGCCCGACAAGGCGCTGGAAGTCATCACGTTGCCGTGTGTGGCGTCCGCGCCGCCCGATCTGGTGTCGCACGCGCTCGATCTGGGCGCGAGCGAGGCTCGCATCATCGGCTGTCCGCCCGGCGATTGCGCCCGGCGTGAAGGCAATGCGTGGACCGAAGGCCGCCTGACACGCACGCGCCTGCCGCGTTTGCGACGAAATTATGCGAATGCGCCGATCGGCCTGTACTGGCTGCCGCCCGACGATTTTGCTCAGGGACTGCGTGCGCCGCTCACGCCCGGCCGGATGGCATCGCCGGTGCGCTGGCGCAACCTGATCCCCGCGTTGATGTTGGTGGCGCTGTTGTACGCGGCCTCGGTCGCGCTGAATTGGGCGCCTTACGTGCCGTATGCCGACGGGCAAGCGCGGGTGCAGATTGTGCTGCCCTCGCCGGCGGATTTGTTCGAGGCGCGATCGGATGAACGCACGATCGATGGGACGCAGGCCGCCGCGCCGGTGCGGTTGATCTTGAAGGCCGATGATCGGACTTTGTTTGAGCAGACTTATACTCTGGCGGATCTGACGTCTGATCGAACGGCGTCGTTGTTCGAGGACATCAAGTTAGCGCCGGGCAAATATCACATTCGATTCCAGTTCGAGAGCGACGCGGTGTTGAGCCGCAGCGTGCGAGTTTACGATCGAACGATTACGCTGGAGGCTGTTGAGATTCTGCTATTGGATTACGTGGCCGGGGCGGCCCGTGACGATCGACATCGTCCGTAAGCGTTGTTCGCCGCTGTTCATACTGTATGAGGGAGGAGAACTGCTATGGCTAAAGTCGTCATCATTGGAGCAGGCTTTGCCGGACACACGGCCGCGATGTATCTGGGTAGTGTGCTGGGCAAGCAGCATGAGATCACGATGATCAACCAGTCCGATCGGTTCTTGTTCGTGCCGTCGCTGGTGTGGGTGGGCGTGGGGCACATGGATGTCGAAAAGACGCGCTTCCCGCTGAAGCCGGTGTACGATCGGATGCACGTCAAGTTCGTGCTCGGTCGTGCCACCGAGATTCACCCCGACGATCAATACGTGGTGGTCGAGATGAAGGATGGCACAGTCGGGACGAAGCAAGTGCCCTATGACTACCTGGTGGTCGCCACCGGCCCGCAGTTGGATTTTGGCGCCACACCCGGGCTGGGTCCCGAGCACGCCACGAGTTATTCGATCTGCACATCGGCGCATGCGGTGCAAGCGCGCGATCAATATCTGGCGGCGGTCGAGCGGATGCGGCGCGGCGAGCGGCAGCGGATCGTCATCGGCATGGGACATCCCGGCGCGACCTGTCAGGGCGCGGCGTTTGAGTACGTGACCAATGTCCACAAAGACCTGGTGCGGCGTGGGGTGCGCGACAAAGCCGATTTGACCTTCCTGACCAACGAGCGCGCGCTGGGCGATTTTGGCGTGCGCGGCGTGCACGTGAAGCAGCACGGCAACGTGGTGTCCAGCGAAGATTTTATTCGCGCCGTCTTCAAGGAATACGGCATCAACGGGGAGATTCAGAAGGGCGTGGTTGGTGTGGAGCCGGGGCGCGTCCACTGGCAAGACTTTGCCGCAACCGACGGCGCGACGGACTTTGACTACGCCATGCTGATTCCACGCTTTACGGGCATGCCGCT
>JACRBO010000522.1 GCA_016219235.1 Chloroflexota bacterium | reverse complement strand
CGACGATTTTCACGGCCACATTGAGTGACGGCTCCGGCCTGATTCAATGCACGTGGTTCAACAATCCCTATGTGCGCGACAAATTGAAGCGCGGCATGCAGATCGTGGTCAGCGGCAAAGTCGATGAGTACAACGGCCAGCGCACGTTCCAGGTGCCCGAGTGGGAACCCGTCGATACAGAACTGCTGAACACCGCCCGCATCGTGCCGGTGTATCCGTTGACCGAGGGATTGGGCAATCGCTGGCTGCGCAAGATGACCAAACGCGCCGTCGATTACTGGGCGACGCGGCTGGTAGATACGCTGCCCGTCGGCGTGCGCAATTCGGCGGGCGTGATGAATCTCTCGTCGGCGATTGCGCAGGCGCACTTCCCGGACTCGACGAGCAGTCTGGAAGCGGCGCGCAAACGCCTGGCCTTCGATGAATTGTTCTTGCTGCAACTGGGCCTGTTGAAGCAGAAGCAGCAGTGGCGCGGTGAAACCGGGCAAGCCATCGGCATCGATCCGGTCTTGTTTGCCGGCTTCGTGCAATCGCTGCCGTTCGAGTTGACGGATGCGCAGCGGCGCGTCATTACGGACATCGTGCAAGACATCCGTACCGAGCGGCCCATGAGCCGCCTGCTGCAAGGCGATGTGGGGTCGGGCAAGACGGCTGTCGCTGCCAGCGCGATGTTCCTGACTGTCCAGGCGGGTTTCCAGGCGGCTATCATGGCCCCCACCGAAATCCTGGCCGAGCAGCACTTCAAGAACCTGAGCCGGCTGTTCGCGCCCGTCAATGAGCGCGAGATTCCGCATAAGTTGACTGTGCGCCTGCTCACCGGCAGCACGCCGGCCAGTGACCGTGAAACGATTCTGGCTGAAATTGCCGAGGGCACAGCCAATATCGTGGTAGGCACGCACGCGCTGATTCAAGAGACCGTTGCGTTCAAAGATCTGGCGCTGGCGATTGTGGACGAGCAGCATCGCTTCGGTGTGGCGCAGCGCGCCGCCTTGCGACAGAAAGGCTACAATCCGCACGTGCTAGTGATGACGGCCACGCCCATCCCGCGCACGCTGGCGCTGACCGTATTCGGTGATCTCGATCTGTCCGTGATCGATCAACTGCCGCCGGGCCGCCAACCGATCGAGACGCGCATCCTGCTGCCTACCGAACGCGAACGCGCTTACGCCTTCATTCGCGCCCAGATCGAGCAAGGACGGCAGGCGTTCATCATCTGCCCGCTCGTCGAAGAGTCGGACAAGATCGAAGCGAAAGCGGCTGTGGAAGAACACGCACGACTGCAAAAGCACGTCTTCCCCAAATTCAAATTGGGCCTGATGCACGGCCGTATGAAGCCCGATGAGAAAGACGCGGCGATGCGGGCCTTTGCCGCCAACGCGACACAGATTCTGGTGTCAACGTCGGTGGTGGAAGTCGGCATCGATGTGCCCAACGCCAGCGTGATCATGATCGAGGGCGCAGAGCGTTTCGGATTGGCGCAGCTGCACCAGTTCCGGGGCCGCGTCGGGCGCGGTGAACATCAATCGTACTGTCTGTTGCAAGCGGATACGATCGCTTCCGAAGTAAGCGCGCGCCTCAGGGCAGTCGAAGCCTCCACCGATGGGTTCGTGCTGGCAGAAAAAGACCTGGAATTGCGTGGGCCGGGCCAATTCTTCGGCACGCGGCAGAGCGGCCTGCCGGATATGCACATGGGCAACATCGCCGATGCGCGGCTGATCGATCTGGCGCGGCGCGAAGCCGAGAAGCTGTTGGTCAACGATCCGGAGTTGATCCAGGCTGAGAATCAGGCGTTGGTGCAGCGCCTGGCGGAATTCTGGCAGACCGGCGCAGGGGATTTGAGTTAGCCTATACAGGCGAACATTAGTCGTAAGGCTACTGAGTTATAAATCGCGACACATTTCCTTAAGGAGAGTAATGGCACAGGCACAGGCAGGCGATACTGTTCGCGTTCACTATACCGGCAAATTAGACGATGGCACCGTTTTCGATTCATCGGCCGGCAGCGATCCGATCGAGTTTGTGATCGGCGATCATCAGGTCATTCCCGGTTTTGAAGACGGGGTGACCGGCATGGCCGTAGGCGAAACCAAAACGATCACCATCCCGTTCGATCAGGCCTATGGTGCGTATGACGACGAGCTTGTGCTAAACGTGCCGCGCGCGCAATTCCCGGCGCACATCACGCCGGAAGTGGGCGAAGCGCTGCAATTGCAGCAACCCGATGGCAATGTCATCACCGTCATCATCAGTGAAGTGAGCGATGAGTCGGTAACACTCGACGCGAATCATCCACTCGCCGGTGAAGACCTCACCTTCGATCTGGCGCTTGCCGAAATCGTTTAGGCTTTGCTGGGGAGGAGCCGCATGTCGGACTCGTTTGAACTCTCGATCGTGTTGCCCGCCTCACCCGCTCGCGTGTATGCTGCGTGGTTGAGCAGCGACGAACACGCCGCGATGACGGGCGCGAGCGCCCGCGGTAGCGCCGGCGGCAGTGCTGACATCGAACCGCACGTCGGGGGCACGCACAGCGCGTGGGACGGCTACATCACCGGCATCACGCTCGAACTCGAACCCGATCGCCGCATCGTGCAGACGTGGCGCACCATCGAATTTCCGGCGG
>JACRBO010000052.1 GCA_016219235.1 Chloroflexota bacterium | reverse complement strand
CCGCCGGCTTCAGCGACATCGGGCTGGAAGTGAACGGGCTGGATGATCAGCCGGGCGCGTGGGCGTATCTGGGCATGAATCCGTCCGACGGCACGGTCTCGGCCTATATCGGCCACGATGAATCCGGCACCGAGCAAAGTTTTACGCTGCTGCCCGGCGGCGGGCTGCCCGCCACGCATGAGTTAGCGATCGGCTGGGACGGCGCGCAGATCACGTTTTACGTGGACGGCGTGGCGCGCAAGAGTCTGCCGACGCAACAGCGCGGTCAGTGGGTGTGGTTATTGTTTGATGTGGAACCCGAGGGTCGGGTATCGGGCAGCTTTGACGATGTGCGCGTGACGTATGCGGAGAAGTGATGAGTGACGAGTAACGAGTGATGAGTGATGAGTGATGAGTGACGACTGACGAGTGACGAGTGATGAGTGATGAGTGATGAGTGAAAAGTGAAAAGTGAAACCACTGATCACTTACTACTCATTGTGCATTATGCATTGTGCATTGCGCATTATGCATTATGCATTATGCATTATGCATTGTGAATTGTGCATTGCGCATTCCCCCCTGCTGAGCAATGACGATCTTTAAGCCAGAGTCATTTCGTCCCACGCCGGACACTCCGCTCTATCAACAACTTTACACGCACCTGCGGGCGGCCATCCTCTCCGGGGAATTGAAGCGCGGCCTGAAACTGCCCTCCACCCGTGCCCTGGCGGACGAACTCAACCTCTCGCGCAACACTGTGCTGAACGCCTATCGACAACTGCTGGCCGAAGGCTACCTTGAGGGCCACACAGGCAGCGGGACCTTTGTGGCAGACGTTTTGCCCGAACACCTGTTGACCACGCCCGATCGAAAACGTTCCACTACCCCGGAGCGAATCGAGCCACACGCGCCCCCCTTCCCGACCCTATCCTTGCCGCCATCGAACAGCGGATTGCCGCGCCCGTTTCGGTCTGAAGTCCCGGCCCTGGATGTCTTTCCTTACGAACTCTGGTCCCGGCTTGTCGCCCGACAGGCCAGACGGCTGCCCCGCACCGCATTTACCTATCAGGAACCGGCGGGGTATCGCCCGTTGCGTGAAGCCATCGCCGCCCATGTCACCGTCACCCGGCAAGTCCATTGCACGCCGGAACAAATCATCATGGTGTCCGGCGCGCAAGGCGCACTGGATCTGGCCGCGCGCGTGTTGCTCCACGCAGGCGATCGGGTCTGGATGGAAGACCCCGGTTATCCTGGCGCACGCGGCGCTTTACTCAGTGCGGGCGCACAGATCGTGCCCGTGCCCGTCGATCAAGAAGGCTTGATGATCGAAGCGGCCGTCGCGCATGCGCCGCAAGCCCGATTGGCCTATCTCACCCCCTCGCACCAGTTTCCGCTCGGCGTCACGATGAGTCTGACACGGCGGCTGGCGTTGCTGGACTGGGCCACTCGCACCGGCGCGTACCTGATCGAAGATGACTACGACAGCGAGTATCGTTTTGCCGGGCGGCCACTGGCGGCTTTGCAAGGACTGGATGAGGCCGGGCGCGTCATCTACATCGGCACCTTCAGCAAAGTGCTCTTTCCGGCCCTGCGCCTCGGTTATCTGATCCTGCCCGCGCCGTTGGTCGATGAGTTCTTAAAGATGCGCCGGTACATGGATACGCATCTGCCCATTCTGGAACAGGCCGTGCTGACAGACTTCATGACTGAAGGCCACTTCACCCGCCATCTGCGGCGCATGCGCACCCTGTATGCCGAACGCCGCGCCGCACTGCTGGCCGCCGCTCACGATCTCCCGTTGGACATCTACGCGCCCGAAGCGGGCATTCACTGTGTGGGCTGGCTGCCGGTGGGCATGGATGATCAGGCGTTGGTTCGGCAGGGCGCCGCCCACGGTCTCGACTTAACGCCCATTTCCATTTTTTGTCTGGAACCGCTGGCCCGCAAGGGACTGCTGCTTGGCTATGGCGGATATAGCGTGGCGGAAATAAAGGCCGGGGTTCGCCGTCTGGCGGCTGCGCTGCGGTCGATGTGAGTGTGTCCCCTGTCATGCCCGAACGTCTCTATCGGGCATCCACGCTCACGATTGGCGAATCATGCCGATGGGCCGCTGGATTCCCGCCACGCCCTGCCGAAGGGACGAAGCGGGGGCGCGCCAGGCGAAAACGCGCGGGAATGACTGATTCCGTTGAAGTGGCCCTATGGTTTGATCGACAACTGGCTCTTGGCAAAGCATCACCGGTAGCCTATAGTTATCTCATCACGGATAACAGGAGCCAAACATGAAACAGCGACTCGATTACTCGAAAGTTCTCCCCGAAGGTCTGCGGGCTGTCAACGCCCTGGATCACTACAGTTCCAACTGCGGTCTGGAGCCGGCGCTGTTGGACTTGATCAAACTCCGCGCCTCGCAGATCAACGGCTGTCCGTACTGCATCGATATGCACAGCAAGGATGCGCGGACCGGCGGCGAAACCGAGCAGCGATTGTATAACCTCAGTGTGTGGCGCGAAACGCCGTACTATACCGATCGCGAACGCGCCGCGCTGGCGCTGACTGAAGCCGTGACTTTGATTGCAGCCAACCACGTGCCAGATGAGGTTTATGACCAGGCCCGGCAGCAGTTCAGCGATCAGGAAATGGTGAAGCTCATGATCGCGATCGTGATCATCAACACCTGGAATCGATTTGCCGTCACGTTCGGCGATGAGCCAGGCAGCTATCAACCGCAGCATTTTGCCACGCAGCCCGCCGCTGTGGCAGCGATGGTCAGTACCTGAAGGAGTCAGGTTTCATAAAGGAGATCAGCATGGCGCTCGAGTGGATCGATTCGTTGGATGGCGTTGACCTGGCAGAGCTCTCGAATCTGTATGAGGTAGCCCCGCTGGGGCATAAAACGCCCGCCGATCTGGACATCGCTTTTTCAAACAGCCGGTTTAAGTGCTTTGTTTACGATGCCGGCAGGTTGATCGGAGCCGGTCGGGCGCTGGCCGATGGCGTTGACTGCTCGTACATTTGCGACATCGCCGTTCATCCTGATTATCAAGGCCAGGGCATCGGCAAGGCGATCGTCGCCAGGCTCGTCGATCGCTCGAAGGATCACCGGAAGATCATCCTGTATGCGGTCCCCGGCAAGGAGGCTTTTTACAGGAAACTCGGCTTCAAGCGTATGACAACGGCGATGGCGATCTTTAAGAACCAGGCCCAGGCATTCGAGCGCGGGCTGGTCAACGACACCTGATTCCGCTAGGAGATCTCCAGGATGGACACGCAAATCGAAAAGGCGAACCGCTTCAAGGCGCTGCATCAGGGGTCAGGCGCATTCGTGATTGCCAACGCCTGGGATGCAGGCTCCGCCCGCTTGCTGGCCGGGCTGGGCTTTTCGGCGCTGGCAACGTCGAGCGGAGCATCTGCCGGGACACTCGGTCGCCGCGACGGCCAGGTGACGCGAGGAGAAGCGCTGGCACAGGCGCAGGCCATCGTGATGGCAACCGATCTGCCGGTATCGGCTGATCTGGAAAGTGGTTATGGCGATGCGCCGGACATCGTGGCCGAAACGATTCGACTGGCAGCCGGGGCCGGATTGGTCGGTGGCTCGATCGAAGATGCCACCGGCGATGAGGCCAGGCCCCTGTACGATTTTGAGTTTGCGGTCGAACGTATCGCTGCGGCCGTTCAGGCGGCCCGATCGCTGGCCTGGCCGTTTACGCTGACCGCCCGCACAGAGAACTTCCTGTGCGGCAAGCCCGATCTCGATGATACCATCAGGCGTCTGCAAGCCTTTGAAAATGTGGGGGCCGATGTGCTGTTTGCGCCAGGCCTGCCCGACCTCGACGCGGTGCGCGCGATCTGCGCCGCAGTGTCGAAGCCCGTCAACTTCATGGTGGGTATCCGGGGGAAATCATTCTCGGTTGCGGAATTGGAATCGGCTGGCGTCCGGCGGATCAGCCTGTCCACCTCGTTGTACCGCGCCGCGCTGAGCGGCCTGTTTGAAGCGGCCCGCGAAGTGAAAGACCACGGAACTTTCGGCTACCTCGATCGCGTGTTGACCACGTCCCAGTTGAACCGTTAGCTGAAGATTTGAGGATCTGCCGGGGCAACCGCTCAGGCGGCCGTTCCCGGCGCGGATTGCGGCCGCCGGGAACGGCGCTGTGAACGTGAAAGGCAAGTTACAAAGTGTAAGCGGCTTCTCCGAGCAGACCTTCATCCAGGCCACTTACTTCGACGGATTCGGACACGCGCACCGGTGTGAAGACGTTGACGATCTTCAAGATCAACCAGGTTACGCCGAAGGAATAGACCACCGAGATCAGCGCGCCGATGAGCTGTACGCCGAATTGCCTGACGTTGCCTTCGATCAAGCCGCTGACACCATTGACCGAGGCGGCCGCAAATACGCCGACGAGGATCGTGCCCAACAGACCGCCGACGCCGTGGCAGCCCCACACATCCAGGGCATCGTCCCATTTTAAGCGCACGCGCAAGCGGATCGCTCCATAGCAGACAAAGGCACAAATCACCCCGATCACCGCGGCCGCCCAGGGCTGCACGTAACCCGCGCCGGGTGTGATGCACACCAGCCCGGCCACGGCGCCCGTCATTGCCCCGGTCATGCTTGGCTTGCCTTCATGGATCCAGGAAATGAACAACCACACAATCATCGCGATCGAAGCGGTGATGTCGGTGTTGACGAACGCGATCGAGGCAATGCCATTCGCCGCCAGCGCGCTGCCCCCGTTGAACCCAAACCAGCCAAACCACAGCAGTCCGGCGCCCAGGGCCACATAGGTGACATTATGCGGCGCCATCTTCTCGCTGGGCAAGATCTTCCGCTTGCCGACGATAAACACCGAGGCCAGCGCCGCGAAGCCGGCGCTCACGTGGACCACAATGCCGCCCGCGAAATCGACCAGGCCCAGCTGCGCGAAGAAACCACCGCCCCAGGTCCAGTGCGCGAGCGGCAGATAAACCAGCACACTCCAGAACACCAGGAAGATCAAATAGCTCTTAAAACTCACGCGATCGGCAAACGCGCCGGTGATCAGGGCCGGCGTGATGACGGCAAACATTTCCTGAAAGATGAACAGCGCCAGCATGGGAATGGCCTGGCCGGGCAACGGATCGGCGCCCACGCCGTTAAGTCCGAAATACCGCAGGTCGCCAATCACCCCGCCGATATCCTTACCGAATACCAGGCTAAAACCGCCAAAGACCCAGATGGCGGTCACGATACCCATCGAGACGAAGCTCTGCATCATGATCGACAACACGTTCTTGCGGCGCACCAGCCCGCCATAGAAAAAGGCCAGGCCCGGCGTCATCACAAACACCAGCGCGGCGCTGATCAACACCAGGGCCGTCGCACCTGAATCGATGTTCTGCATGTCGGTTCTCCTTCAGTGGGAATGGGGTAGGGACAGTTTGACTCTAGCACAATCGAGGCGCGGGCGCATCACCGGGACGCGGTAATTGGACTACCCCAAATCAGGTAGGCCGGCTCGAGCATGACATGGCATCACGCTGTCAATTAAGTGATGTTTGTGCCTTGAGGGGCAGCGATCTTTGCAGTACGATCAGCCGGTAGTGAGCCTGGGTCTGTTTCGGGAGAAACCCGCGATGAGCCATATCCGAGTGCTGTTAGCCGAAGATCACAAGATCGTCCGCGAGGGGACCCGCCAGTTGTTGCAGCAAGCGCCTGATTTGTGTGTCGTAGGCGAGGCCGCCGACGGGCTGGAAGCCGTTCGCCAGGCAATTGAGTTGTGTCCCGACATCGTCATCATGGATGTCCGGCTGCCGGAAATGAATGGCATCGAGGCGACCAAAACGATCAAGCGCCAGCAGCCGCAGATCCAGGTGTTGATCTTGTCGGCCTACGATGATGACCGCTACGTTTTTCCATTGCTGGAAGCGGGCGCCAGCGGCTATCTGCTCAAAACGTCCAGCGGGGCCGAGCTGGCCAACGCGATTCGAACAGTCCATGCCGGCGCGACTGCGCTCGATCCACGCGTTGTCAGCAAGCTGATCAATAAGCCGACCGGCAAACAGCTGTATCGCAACGAAACCATGCGTGAGGGGCTGACCGAACGAGAGTTGGAGGTGCTGCGCGCCGCGGCTCTGGGCAAGAACAACAAAGCCATTGGCGACGCGTTATCGATCAGTCCGCAAACGGTTCAGGTCCATCTGCGAAATATCTTCGGCAAGTTAGGCAGCACCAGCCGCGCTGGAGCGGTGGCCTATGCCATCGGCCAGCGCTGGCTCACGTTGGAGCCGGATGTTGAATAACGCCGGCCCCGCCGGCGAGCCGCGTATTCGACGGCAGCTGCTGCTGGCCGCATTGTTCCCGCTCATCTTCTTTGGTCTGGCCGCCATCCTGCTCGGCACATCGGCACTCCATAATCTCTTCCTGGAGTTTACCTTGCAACGGAATACGGCTTTGGCCCAGGTGACGGCGGCCAGTCTAAACACCCTGCTGCAACAGCAACTGCCCGTGCTTCAGGACGCGGCGGCCGCGCTCGCCAGCGGCAGCGCGCCCTCGGTGCGTGAGGCGCAAGCCCTGCACGATTTGTCCACCTTCGTGCAGACCTCACAGGGACCCGCCCGAAAACTCTACGTGATCGACCCAACCGGTCAGGTCATCGTCTGGCCGGCAGGCTCAGCGATCGGCTCCCGCGTGACCACCGACCTGGTCGTGAGAAAACTGATCAGCGATCATCAGCCGCGCAGTGTGCTGCACGAGACGCCCTGGTCTACCGAGCAAGTCATTGTATCGTTGGCGCCCGTCGCGGAGTCGGGTTGGGAATTGATGATGGAAGAAAAGTGGTCATCGATCGTTGCGCCGGCCGTTTATTACCAGTGGGGCCTGGCGGCCCTGCTCGCACTGGGCACGGCCCTGTCATTGATCATGTTAGCCATCAGCGCCGATCGAGTGTTGAGACCGCTGACCGTGCTGGCTGATCAAACCAGCGCCATCGTACCGGGCGGCATCTTTCATCCGCTCAAAGTCGAGGGGCCGTTGGAAGTGCGCGGCCTGATCAGCGCGTTCAATAAAATGGTCATTCGCCTGGCCGAGCAGCAAGGCGCGCTGCGCCAGTACGCGGCTCAGGTCCTGCACAGTCAGGAAGAAGAACGGCAGCGGCTCTCGCGTGACTTGCATGATGAAACGGTCCAGGACTTGATCGGTTTCATCCAGCGCATCGAATTGTGCCGCAACGAGATTGAACGCGATCCGGCGGCCGTTATCCAGCGGCTGGACGAGTTGTATCAGCTGGCCCAGGGCGCGGTGGACAATGTGCGGCGCATGAGCAATGATCTGCGCTCGTCGATATTGGACGACCTGGGTTTACCCATCGCGTTGAATTCACTCTGCGATGACCTGGCTCAGTCGATGCCGGCCGTCCAGGCGCAGTGTGAGAGCGTGGGCGACGAGCGGCGGCTCGATCCAGAAATCGAGCTCGCCATCTTCCGCATCGTGCAGGAAGCGTTGACCAATGTGCGCCGGCATGCGGCTGCCGCCACCCGCGTCAAAGTCCAATTGTGCTTCGAAGCCAGGGCATTGGGCGTGACGATCCAGGATAACGGGCCGGGCTTTGAGGTTCCAAACGTGCGAGCGTTGATCCGGGCAGGACACCTGGGCTTAGCCGGCATGTACGAACGCGCCCGTTTGCTCGGCGGCGAGCTGGACATTGCCTCGAATCCGGACACCGGCACGACCATTACGCTCCAGCTGCCCGTCTCATAAAAGGGACAGCTCTTGCGCAATTGCCCGATTGAACTGCGCCGCGCTGAGCGGCCTTGTCGAAGCGGCGCGCGAGGTGAAGGACCACGGAACTTTCGGCTATCTCGATCGCGTACTGACCACGTCACAATTAAACGGGTGGATGAAATCTGATCGATATTGACTCGCCACGCATTATGCATTGTGAATTATGCATTATGCATTATGCATTGAGAATTGTGCATTACTTAAACACCACTTCCTCGCGGCCCGTCAAGCGATCCTCGATGCGCTGCACTACGATGTCTAAATCCTCGTTGTGATGCACAAAATCCAGGCTGTCACTGCGAATCGTCAGCACGGGACATGTGTTAAAATCGGCCAGCCATTCGTCGTAGTAACGATCGAGCAGACGCAGATACTCGGGCGTGATGGTGGACTCCATCGCGCGGCCGCGGCGCGTAATCCGATCGACCAGCGTTTCGACCGGCGCGCGCAGATAGATCAACAGCACAGGCGCGGGCAGTGAATTGACGACCAACTCATACAACTGGCGATAGGCCAGATAGTCGCGCTCGTTCAGGTTGCCCAGTTCGTGCAAGGCCCGCGCAAAGATGTAAGCGTCTTCGTAGATCGAACGATCGATGATGGCGCTCTGCACGCCGCTTGCCAGCGCCTTGTGCTGTGCGGCGCGATGACCCAGGAAGAACACCTGCAAATGAAACGACCACGCCTTCATGTTGGCGTAGAAGTCAGGCAAATAGGGATTGTCGGCCACCGACTCGAAGCCGGAGGTCCAGTTCAAACGCGCGGCTAAGCGCTCAGTCAAACTGGTCTTACCGGCGCCGATGTTGCCTGCGACGAGCACGAGATGTTTAGCCATATCGACCTCGAATCTTAGAAATGGAAATTGATTGTACATGAACTCAAGCAATAATCAACCGCGGGCCGTGTTATGGGATATGGACGGCACGCTGATCGACTCGATGGCCTATCATTGGGAAGCGTGGAACGACGTGCTGCAGCCGTTGGGCTATCACTTCAGCGTCGAGACTTTTCTGCCGACTAATGGTTTGCGCAATGAAGAAATCGTGCGTGACTTTCTCAAGATCGATGGCCCCCCGGCCGAGATCGAGCAGATCGTGCTGGCGAAAGAAGAACGCTATCGCACGATCATGCGCGAACGCGGCCTGCCGCTGCTACCCGGCGTGGAGCATTGGCTAAACACGTTGCGCACGGACGGCTGGCGGCACGCCATCGTCACCTCCGCGCCGCGCCTCAACGTCGAGGCCGCCGTGGAGGCCACGCGGCTCGATCACCTGGTGGATACGATCGTGTGCGGGGATGACGTGATCAACGGCAAGCCGCATCCGGAACCGTTTCTGCTCGCCGCCGATCGGCTGGGTGTGGTCCCCGCGAACTGCATCGTGGTTGAAGACGCGCCCGCCGGACTGGAGGGCGCGCGCCGGGCGGGCATGAAAACCATCGGGGTGTTGACGACGCACACGGCGCTAGAGGCAGACAAGGTGGTTGGATCGCTGATCGATCTGGCCGACGATGCGTTTGATAAAGTAATGAGTAACAACCTATTTTCCGCTACCCTGTTGCAAGGGTTAGCTCACTGAGCGGTGGCAATTGCAAGGCATTCCAAATCTGCTGCTGCAAGGGTCTGAGGTCTGGCGTATGAATCTGTTCCCGACCACGTCGGCGCACAATCACCAGGGCATAGTCCGCAAACGCGCGCAACAACGCCTCGGCGGTGGGCGTCTTGGTGCGCCGCCGGCCGGGGCGCAGCCCTTGCCAGCCCTGGCAGCGCGCGCCTTGTTTAGCGATCCAGCCCCGGACTTGGCGTTCCAGCAAAGCGGCGAGCAAGGTGGCCAGCATGATCAGCAACGTGAGTCCGGCGATGCGCCGCGGTTGATGCAACCACATGGGGCGAATCTGCACCGGGCTCTTGATGAAATCGATCGCCTGCTCCGCGACTACTTGCTCTTTGTACTTGATCATCACGTGGCCTGCCGACCAGTCCGCCGCCGGGACAGTCGTGCACAGCAACGCGACGCCATCGAACCGGGCGTCCGCGTCAATGGTCTTGGTGCACCGCCGCCAGCGCAACTGCCAATCTTTCTGCCCGTCCGTACCGGTCAGCGTGTAGCTGAAGTAGTCCAGGGCCTTGGCCTGGCGCAATTCTTGGGTCAGACGCGCCTCAATCACGGCGTGCGCCGTGTAGGTGTACTTGCCGACCCGCGCCGCCATATGGCGCAGCACTTCCTCGCCCGCCGCCAACGCTTTCTCGCGGCGGTGCGCGTCCCCTGCGGCCTTGTCGCTGGAATGCGAAAAAATCCAACGCAGCGTATACACCTCGCCGGTGTGTGGGTCGACCAGCCGGTGGGGAACTTCGCAGACCCGATACTCCGGGCGCTCGGCTTCAGGCTTGCGCGCGTTGTTTTGGCTGACATAGTCGACAGATTGCCCGGCCAGGTGGCCCGCCGCCAGTTGGGCGAAGGTCTCTGCCCAGACCGTTTGGGCCGTTGGCGTCCAGGGATGCGCGCCCAAGAAACGCTGGTGCTGCTGGCAGAACTTCAGCAGCGTCGCCTGGTTGCACAGCTTGCGATCTCCAATCAGCACGGCATTGGCCGGGACCAGCAACGTCCGGCGCAACTCGGCCAGATCCGCGGCATACACCGCCTCGTCGGTCTGATTGCCATCCCACGGATGGTACCAGACCGGCACGCGGTCAGGGGTGACGATCAGGCTCAGCACGATCTGCACCTTGTGGCGTTGCCCATCCTTGTTGTAGCCTTCGACCATCAAGGGCACCCGCTCGCCGCCGCCCAGCGGCTGCCCGGCGGCGTCTTCGTAGTCGCCTTCGAAGTACACGCTGGTCGTGTCGTCATGCAACTCGTCCAAGGTCAGACCGAAGGCCTTCACCGCGTTAGCCAGAACCCCACTCCAGATATCCACTTGATGGTCGGCCACCCCGTCGAGCATCGCGCCCAAGCGATCATCGTCCAACCACGCGGCGTTCAGGCCGAACACGCGATCGATCCCGCGCTCGGCGGCCCAGTCGCCCAGATGAACCAACGGTTCGGGCGTAAAGGTCAGCCGATTCGTGATCACCACCTCAGCCAATTGGCCATAACTGGCGTCAATCTCGGGCTGGTACGTCAACACCTGATCAATGGCCTCCGCCACTTTCAGTTTCTTCAGCAGCGCCTTGACCAGATACGCGCCGCCGACCATCACTGTTCGGTATTCGTCTGCTGCGAGCGCGGCTTGCGCCGCCTTGACTTTGGCTGGCATCGCTCCACCTCCAAAGAGATTGTACGCCAGCCGCTTAGGTCGCTAAACCCCGGTTAGGGGGTAGCGGAAAATAGGTAACAAGTAACGAGTAAATTACTCGTCACTCATCACTCATCACTCAGCACTCATCACTCGTCACTCGTCATCACGGCTTCGTCACATCCGCATTCACCAGCACCCGCGCACCATACCATGCCAGACCAAAAACCTCGCGCACTTCGCGGCCCAATCGTTCGATGGTATCCATCGGCCCGCCGGTGATCTGCGCGGGGCTGGAATAGACGGTGATGCCCGCGCGCTGAAACATCCACGCAGCGCGGAACAGGTGAAAGCCGTCGGTCGCCAAAATGGCCGATCGCCAACCGTGAGCACGCATGAGTTTGGCTGAAAAAGCCGCGTTTTCTTCGGTGCTGTGAGCCTCTTCTTCGTAAACGATCGCCTCGGGCGGTACGCCCAACTCCATCACACGCCTGCACGCGGCTCGCGCTTCCGAAGGCGGATTGTCCCCCACGCCGCCGCTGCACATCACGAAATCAGCATAGCCCTGCTGATCCAGACTGGCTGCGTGGGCCGCGCGCCGCGCCAGCGATGTGCCCGGCTGGCCGTCACCTCGCACCTGCGCCCCCAGCACGACGATGACATCGGCGGGCTGCGTTTGATCGACGTAACCGAATTGATCGATAATGACCAGCCCGCTAATCAGGGCAATTCCAAGCGGCGGCAGTGTCAACAACATCAGTCGCCACAAACGTTTGCGTTTCATCGGGCCGCATGCTACCGTGTGCGGCCCGATCCGTCAACCGGCGTTCGCCCGGCAGACGCCCGACCTTCGCACATTCTCCGCACCCGATTCATATTTAGTTCACAATTCGACCCGATAATATCCGCATCTCAAGACGGTCGAACACCGATCGAATGTGCAAAGGAGTAACATGCGTGTCTTTTTACAGGTGATGATGGCGTTAGTGTTGATTGGCGTGGTGGTCGGGCTGGGGGCGGGCGTGTATAACGCGGGCGTCGCGAGCGGCCTCGCAGCCAGCGGGCAGGTGGCTTTGCCCGATGGCGCGAACGGCGTCGTTGCGCCGTATGCGTACTACGGGCTGCATCGGCCTTTCGGTTATGGCTTTGGGATCTTCGGGCTGATCTTCCCGCTGCTGTTCTTCTGCCTGATCTTCGGCGCGCTGCGCGGCCTGTTTTTCGGCGGCTGGCGTCGCGGCCCATGGGGACATGGTCCGTGGAATCAGGGCGAGTGGGATAAGAACGTGCCGCCGATGGTGCAGGAATGGCATCGCAAGCTGCACGAGACCGAGCCGGCAGCCAGGTAACCCGATTAGCCGGGGCGGTCCCTGCCAACAGCCGGCCGCCCCACCAGCCTCCAGTACTCGTCAGGTTTTGCAGACGCATGGGACAGATTGTCGTAAACCAGCTGAAACTGACCAGATCACAGCCATTGTAGAGGAAACTCATGAAAGCAATTGTCTACACACAATGTTGAAACCGTCCAATCGATCGTTCGAGGAAGCAGCGGCCATACCGATGGCGGCGATTACCGCCCTGCAGGGTCTTCGCGACTCAGGCCAGATTCGGTCCGGGCAAAAGGTTTTGATCAATGGCGCCTCAGGCGGGGTGGGGACGTTTGCGGTGCAGATCGCCAAATCGTTCGGGGTGGAAGTCACTGCCGTGTGCAGCACCAGGAATTTGGAGACGGCGCGCTCGATT
>JACRBO010000526.1 GCA_016219235.1 Chloroflexota bacterium | reverse complement strand
CCGACAATCACGCGCTCAACACCGTGCCGAAGGAAACGCTCGTGAAGGTGACGAAGGCCGAAAATGGCGGCCTGAACGGCATCGGCAAATGGGAGCCGGCGCAGACCGGCTTCACGCCGGGCCACGAGAGCGACTTCATGCAAAAGTATATGGCGGGCGGGACGATTGAAGTGAAAAAGTAATGAGTAACGAGTAATGCGTAGAAAGACTTACTCGTCACTCGTTACTCATTAAGGTGGGTTACATGTCCTACGAAGATTTTGCCGACGACCCCATGGAAATGATCGGCATGGTGATGCCGGGCGAGCCGGGGCAACTCGAAGCGATGGCGGAATGCCTCGTGGAGGAGTACGTGCGTTTGGGTTGGGATGCGCGCCGTTTGCTGACGCTGTTCGTCAATCCGATGTTCATGGCGACGTACCGCATTTATCAGCAGAAGGGCAAGACCTACGTGCACGAGTTGATCGATCGGACGTGCGCGAAGTGGGGGATGCTGATTCGCGCCTAAGAGGCTGTTTCCTAGATGGCCGATGCCGTCATGCCCGAACGCTTTTGTCGGGCATCCACAGTGACGATTGGCGATTAACACTGGTCGGGCCACTGGATTCCCGCCAAAAGCACGCGGGAATGACGAAGCGCAAATCTCTGAGAAACACTAACTAGCGACCACGTGCGCGTTCGCGCTTTCTTTCGGCGCGCAGTGCAGCAGCCGGCGATGGGCCATCCTTTAGCAGGCCGGCAGATTCTTCAATGGGATCGGACATCGCGGGCACAATCGTAAGAACGCCGCCGTAGTCAACAAGTACAACACGTGAGCCGGGCCGAAGGTTGTACTGCGCACGGAGATTAGCGGGGATGGTAACTTGACCCTTTGGCCCAATCTTAACAATGTTCATGGATACTTCATCGCTGATTTACGTGACTGCTCCCGCTGGATGAAAATCCAGCGGATGGAAAATCGCTTTTATCCGGGTTGTGTCTCCCGGCGGCTTGCGGTGAGTATAACACAAGTCATTCGCTGATTTCAAGGAGTACTCTATGGCTGATGTCTACAACTGGCAACTCGGGCGCAAGATGACGTATGTCTTCCCTGAGTCGCACCCTCAGAAACAATTCACGGCAGTGTTCAACATCAATCGCTGCATTGGCTGCCAGACCTGCACCGGCGCGTGCAAAGCCACGTGGACGTTCTCCAAAGGCCAGGAGTACATGTGGTGGAACAACGTCGAGACCAAGCCGTATGGCAGTTATCCGCAGCATTGGGACATCAAGATTCTACAGCTGCTGGACGAGGCGCATGCTGCGCAGAAAAAGCAGGCAACGTGGGACGCAACGCAGACCGATGCCAAAGCGCCCTACGGCACATACAACGGCCTGACGATCTTCGAGGCGACCGACGGCAACCAGAACGCGATCGGTTACATTCCTGAAGACAAAGAGTGGCGCGCGCCGACGTTCTATGAAGACACCTCGAACAGCTACAAAGGCGACAACCTGGGCATCAGCACGCAGGGCGTCTCGCTGCCGGAGCATCAAACGTGGTTCTTCTATTTGCAGCGCCTGTGCAATCACTGCACGTATCCGGCCTGTGCGGCGGCCTGTCCGCGCAAAGCGATCTACAAGCGGCCCGAAGACGGCATCGTGCTGATCGATCCATCGCGCTGCCGGGGCTATCGCAAGTGCGTGGAAGAATGCCCGTACAAGAAATCGATGTATCGCGGCACGACGCGCACCAGCGAGAAATGCGTGGCCTGCTATTCCCGCGTCGAGGGCAACGATCCGCTCAGTGACGGCGTGCCGATGGAGACGCGCTGCATGGCCGTCTGCCCCGGCAAGATTCGGCTGAACGGCCTGGTCGATGTGGCCGCCGATGGGTCGTGGGTCGAAGATCCCAAACACCCCATGTATTTCCTGGTCAAGCAGGAGAAGATCGCGCTGCCGTTGTATCCGCAGTTTGGCACCGAGCCGAACATTTATTACATCCCGCCGCGCTGGGCGCCGCGCGCCTATCTACATCAGATGTTTGGGCCGGGCGTCGAGGCGGCCATTGCCCGGTATGCCGCGCCCTCGCGTGAACTGCTGGACGTGCTGCATCTCTTCCGCACCACGCAGAAGATGATCTTCCGCTACGAAATCGAAGAGGGGCCGTTGGTGCACGAAACCGAGATCAACGGTCAGCCGTGGCAGATGTACAACGACACCGTCATCGGCTTTGATGCGAAAGGCCGCGAAGCCGTGCGCCTGTCCGTAGTCGAGCCGCTGCACGAGCGCCCGCCGGAACGATTGAATACGATCTAATGAGTGACGAGTAATGAGTAAGTGAGGGTCACTCGTTACTCATTACTCATTACTCATCACGGACGTGACCTATGAATGATTCCCAACTTGCCCTGCGCCGCTCGCAGCTCTATCGGTTTCTGGCCGATGCGTACCTGTATCCCACCGAAGATTGGACGCGCGACGTGCCGCTGCT
>JACRBO010000525.1 GCA_016219235.1 Chloroflexota bacterium | reverse complement strand
GTATGTCATAAATAATAACAACCTCATTGGCTAAGGCCCGTCACTGGTCGGCCGGTCGGCCACACAAAATGACGGCCTGGCCGTTTCACGCGATACGTGGTTCCAGTATGCGGTTGATTGCGCCTGAATGCCAGCGTCATTGATCATCTCTGCGGCGTGCAAATGATCATCTTGCTCAAAACAAAAAACGCGACCAACCGCCGGGCGGTTGGTCGCGTTACCCGATTGGGTCAGGCCGGCTATTCGGTTTCTGCTTCAACCGGCATGCGGCGCGGCAACACCAACCCAAAGATCACGGTGATGATGACCTGGGAACTGATGCACCAGTAGCACAGCGCGTGCAGCACGGCCACTTCGATGTAAAACAGATACCACTGAAACATCACACCGATCAGCGCCACACCGAACATCAGCATCGCCGGCCACTGGCGTTCTTCATCCGACTTGATCAGGCTCAAGATCAAAATCGTGATGTAGGCCGCCAGGCCCAACGCCGACACCGGGATGGGGCCGATGAATGCATAACGACTGGCGTTGACCAGCTCACACGAATTAGACCCGCCGCAGATGATCGGCTCGCCGCTGTAATGGATGTACGTCAGATAGCCGGACACGAAAATACCCAGCACGGACAAAACGGTAATGGCTAGACGACGCTTGTTCATGATTATCTCGTACACACCTGCCAGGTCTTTGCGAAGCACCCCGTAGCGAAACGGAGCGGGCAGGACCTGATAGGCGTATGTGGCTTACTTCGGCAGCAGCGGCCCGATGCTGGTCTCAAACTGTTGCATCGAGATGGCGCCGACCACCTTCTTATCATTGAGGAACGAGGTAGGTGTGCTGCTGACGCCGCGCAACTGGCCGTTGGCCGTCTCAGACTGGACTGAGGCGCGATACTTGCCGCTGCTAAAGCAGGTATTGAACGCGGCCATATCCAGGCCAAGCCCTTGCGCGAAACCGATCAGCTTGGCGTCGGCAAAGTCGCCGACATTCTCGCCGCCTTGATTGGCAAACAGCGTGTCATACATTTCCCAGAACTTGCCCTGCTCGTTGGCGCATTCAGTGGCCTCAGCCGCGCGGATCGACTCTTCGCCGATGAAAGCAAAATGCCGGAAGACGATCTTGACCGTGCCGTTCTTGACGTACTTCTCTTCAATCTGCTTGATGGTGCCGCGCGCAAATGACCCGCAGGCCGGGCACTGGAAGTCAGCGTATTCTTCCAGCGTAATCGGCGCATTGGGATCACCCTGCACCTTGCCGGTCGTGGTGGTGGATCGGGCGGAGCCAATCGATGGCAGACCCACTACCGCGATCAACCCGATACCGACGATGACAGCGATCAAGCCCACGATCCACCACGTGGGTGAAATACCAGACTTTTGTTGCTTAACCGGACGCTTCGTAGACTTCATGTGATTCTTCTTCTCCTTGAAGATGTGCAACGGCTGATTATGGCGGTTTCCAGCCAAATCGTCAACCGGAATTGAATTAACTGATCATGAGTGTTTGGGCAATCAGTCAACTGGTCAATTGGTCAATCCGTGACCCGATCGACCAGTCACCAATTACCAGTTACCGATCGACCAATCCCTGATCCCTGATCCCTGATCCCCGATCACTGATCAACCTCCGCCATCGGCAGCGCCGCGCGCGGATCGAGCACAATCAGCCGCCCGCCACGAAAATCGAAGGCCAGCCGGCCATTGGGCAATGGCTGCGCCCACATGCGTCCGCTCAAAAACGTCAGCCCGCCGCCGTCAAACACGCGCTGCGACTCGTCCGTCTCCAGATCGATCAGCAGCACGTCGCCGTTGGATGTGACGGCGTACACGCTGCGGCCCAGCACTACCAGCTGCGGCAGTGTGCGGCCCAACCCCAGCACCGATCGATCCCAGCGCTGCGAGCCGTCCGGGTTCAGCGCGATCAACCGTCGATCAGCATAGCCGCGATGCGCCACCAGCAGCGTCCCGTCGAAGGCCGCCACCACCTGGCCGTCGGTGAAACGCGCATCGTCCAACAACAGCACCCGCTCTGCCGCGCCCTCGTTCAGCCGATACAGCCCGGTCGAGTTGTAGACGAACACCCGCTCGCGCGAAACGGCCAATTTCCCGCCGATTTCAGCCAACCTCGTTAGCTGTCCATCTTTAAGCACGTAAGTAACGGCCTGATCGCCCGTCGTCGAGAACAGGACTCGATCGTGATCGATCACATGATCGGACACCGCGCCGTTCACCGGCACTTGCCACACTTGATCGGACGTCGGCGACAACCCGATCAGTTGATCGCCGCGCTGAACGGCCACACCGCCCGCGGGCAGCGGCAGCAACGCCCCCATCGGCCCCAACTCAATCGACCACAGCGGCACCCCCGCGGTGTCGATCGCGCGCAGCGTGCCGGTGACGGCCGACACATAGATTGCCTGCCCGCTCACGTCCAACGCCAGTTGATCGACCGTTTCGGTGAAAGGCTGGCGCCACTGGACCTCACCGGTATCGGTATCGAAGCCAAAGAGTTGTTGATTCTCGAACGCCGCCAACCAGCCATTTTGCAGTGTCCCCGCACCGATCGCATCGCTGCCCGTAAACACGCGCGTCCACTTGACGCCCGGCGAGGTGTCCATGCGATTGACCCAGATATAATCAGACGGAATCTCCCAGCCGGCCAGCGTCGGATCGACCGACCAGTAGCCGGGACCGGGTTGATCGGGCAGGTGATTGCGGATCTCAAAATGCAGATGCGGTCGCCCGCGCGGTTTGCCAATCGCCGCGAGCTGCTGGCCGCGCGTGACGCACGCGCCAAAATTAAGTTCCACGCTGGGCGGATCGAGGTGGCCGTAGAATGACAGCACCGTGTGACCGTCGGCGAACACGTGGCGGACAATCATCACACCCTGATCGACGCCCCAGCCCCACGGTTCAGCATAAATCACCTGCCCGTGCCCGATGGCGTAGACCGGCTTGCCCAGACTGTCGCCCAGGTCATACACCCAGTCCTCACCCGCGTGGATGCCGTTGTAGCGATCGCTGTACCGGCCAAACGACCAGCGCGCACCGGCGTCTTCGCCGTCGGGCGCGCCCAGCGGAAAGTCCAGCAGATCGACCACGCCACACGGCGCGCCGCGTTGGGCGACGGGCGTCGTTAAGCGTTGGGCGCGCAAGTCATCCGTGACGGACAGGGGCAGCGCGGTCGGCGTGGGC
>JACRBO010000519.1 GCA_016219235.1 Chloroflexota bacterium | reverse complement strand
TTACACAAAATCGTGTTAATCCGGCCCCCACCCACGCTCTTCCACACACTGGAAAATGTCGGTGTCGCTGACGATGCCGACCAGTTTGCCATCCTTCATCACCACGGCGCGGCGAATGTTGGCGTCGAGCATGATAATCGACGCCTGTTTGATCGGCGTGTCGGGCGAGACCGTAATCAGCGGCGACGACATCAGATCGCCGACAGTCAGGTTAAACAAAGGCCGATCGGCGGCCACGACCTTCTTCAACAAATCGCGCTGAGTCATGATGCCATACGCGCCGCCCGGTCGATCGGGTTCTACCACCACGCTGTGGATGTGCTTGCTGCGCATCAAATGCACGGCATCTTCGGCCGGCATCGAGGCGGGCACGGTAATCACGGGCGAGGTCATAATCTCATCGACGATGTACGGTTTCAGGCCAGTCATAGCAGTGCCTCCTGATCGATCTGAGATAAATGGATCATACTCGTCTGTGAAGGGCGTGTCAATAACCACAGTGTGCATGCAAAGTTTGTCAGGCACTCAGCGGAGCGGACTCCGTGCGTAGCCCCGCGGGTTCGGCGGCGTGGGAGCCGCCTCTGCTGACACCTTTTGCGTACACATTAACCCCGAGGTTGACGGCTCGAACGAATGGCCTATACTTGCGATCAATCCAACTCGCCTAAGAAAGAAGCCATGCCTGAATTTCGCCGCCAGACCCGCGCCTACACCCTGGACCAACTTCAGCCGGAACTGGGCCGCGTCATCCGCGAGCACCTTGAAGCGCAGCACCTGACGAGCCTCGCCAACGAGGTGGTTGCGTGTTGTGAGACCATCTCGGACAAGGTCGGCGCATCGTGGTCCGACGCCCTGTTCGGCGACACGAGTGATTTCACCACCAGCCTGGCGTTAGTCCTCGCGCCGCAGCGTTTGATCTGGGCGCGCAGCAGCGATCGCTCCGCGCCCACGGTCGCCTCCGCGCCGTTAAACGATTTGATCGTCAAGGTCTTCCGGCCGGGGAACACCCGGGACTTTGGACTGAAGATGACGGTGCGCATCGCGGGCACGCGCACCGTCGTGAACGGTGAACTGCTGCTAGGGCCGGAACCCGCCGCCGAAAAATTCTGTGTGGCATTAGGTGAGGCGATGGGCGTATCGCTGCTGGGGCCGCCGCCCAAACCGTGGTGGGATCGATTGTGGGGCCGCTAACACAACGAGCCGACTCGATCAGTCGGCTCGCTTTCATCCTTCAGATTTCTGCCTTCCGCCTTCGGTTAATCCACGCTCTTCGCGCCGGATTTCATCGCCCTGAGCAATGTGTCTTGATCCACCGGCAGCCTTCTCACGCGCACGCCGACGGCATTGTAGATCGCGTTGGTAATGGCGGGGGTGATGGGGATGCTGCTGATCTCGCCGACGCCCTTCGCGCCAAACGGCCCCGATGAAATCTCGTGCTCCACGATGAACGACTTGATCTCCGGCGCGTGCTTGATGCTGGGCATCTTGTAGCGCGCCAGCCATTGCGCCCACGGCACACCCTTATCGTGCGGGAAGTCTTCCGTCAGCGCGTTGCCGATGCCCATCACGATGCCGCCTTCGATCTGCCCTTCCAGCGCCAGCGGATTAATCGCGCGGCCGATGTCGTGCGCGGCCACGACCTTGAGCACTTTCACTTGCCCCGTGTCCGTATCCACTTCCACCAGCGCAGCGTGTGCGGCATACGAGAAGGCCACGTGCATATCGCCGCCCTGCCCTAACGGTTTGGTTTCCGGCGCGACGTATTCGTAGACCAGTTTGGTCGCGCGGCCTTCGGCCTCCATCCACTCGACGACTTCCGCAAACGACGCGGACTTGCCGTTCGGGTGGCCGTGGTTGCCACCCGCCTCGACCCGCTCATTGCGGAACTTCAACTGATCGGGCGAAGCATCCAGATGTTCGGAAGCCACTTGCGCCATTACTTCGCGCATCTGAATCGCCGCGTGTTTGGCCGCATTGCCGCTCACATACGTCTGGCGCGAGGCCGTCGTCGGGCCGCCGTTGGGCGTGAGGTCGGTATCGCTCAACAACACTTTCACTTGCGTGATCGGCAAACCCAGTTCTTCGGCCACGACCGCCGCCAGCACGCCCGGCAACCCCTGCCCGATCTCTGCCGAAGACGTGCGAATCTCCGTCGTGCCGTTACTGTACACTTCGATCTCCGCGCCCGAACAATCATTCGCGCCGCCGCCGAGGCCGGTGTTCTTGTAACCCACCGCGATACCCCACGCGCGTTTCTTGTTGGCAGGCGCCGGCTCATCGGGCACGATCATGTGCGGCACCACTTTGTCGATGCACTCGTCCAAGCCCACACTCTCCGTCAACAATTGATTCGTGTTCGTGCGTGAGCCGACCCGCAGCGCGTTCATCTTGCGCAGCTCAACCCGATCGATGCCCAGCTGTTCCGCCAGTTCATCCATCGTCATTTCGACGGCATACGCCGATTGCGTCACGCCGAAGCCGCGAAACGCGCCCGCCGGGACGTTGTTGGTGTACATGGCAAAGCAATCGGACTTGGCGTAGGGCACATCGTATGGGCCGTTGGCATGTGTGGTCGCGCGTGTCAACACCTTCTCGCCCAGCGACGCATACGCGCCCGTATCGCCGTACAACTCCGCCTTCGCCGCCACCAGTCGCCCGTCTTTCTTCGCGCCCAGCTTCACCGTGATCTTGGTGGCGTGTCGCTTGGGATGCACGATCAGCGATTCGTGGCGTGTGTACAACATCTTCACGGGCTGGCCGGTGACCTTCGCCAGCAGCGCCACGTGAATCTGCCCCATGATGTCTTCTTTGCCGCCGAAGCCGCCGCCGATCAACGTGCCGATGATGCGCACCTGCGATTCCGGCACGCCCAGCGAATAAGCCACTTGCTCGCGATCTTGATACGAGATTTGCGAGCCGACATAGATTTCATACCGTCCATCGTCCGCCATACGTCCGACCGCGCACTCCGGCTCGAGGAAGGCGTGCTCCGTCGAAGCCGTGTGATACGTGCGCTCGATAATGACATCGGATTCGGCGAAGCCCTGATCCATATCGCCCTTGACCACTTTGATGTGCTTGAGCAAATTGCCTTTTTCATGCACTTTGGGCGCATCAGGCTGATGGGCGTACTCGGCGCTATCGACCACGGGCAACGGCTCGTATTCCACCTCGATCAGCTTCAGTGCGTCCTTCGCGATGTCCAGTGTATCGGCCGCGACGATGGCGACCGCATCGCCGACGTAGCGGACCTTGTCGTAACAGAGTACCGGCCAATCGATGGTGACGAGGCCGTGATTCTTGCGCCCCGGCACATCTTCGTGCGTCAACACTGCGTGCACGCCGGCCAGCGCTTTCGCTTTGCTCGTATCAATCTTCTTGATCAGCGCATGCGGGATATTGGCGCGCAGCGTCGCTCCCCACAGCATATCGGCGAACACCACGTCGTCGGTGTAGATGGCCGCGCCCGTGACTTTAGCCACTGCATCGGCGCGCGGCAGCGCCTCACCCACGACGGTGTAGCCGTGTTTGGTTTCAGGCAGATACTCTTCCAACGAAACGTCCTGACGATTCGCCGCCTTGATGGCGTTCTTCTCGGCCACATAGCCTGTGCAG
>JACRBO010000512.1 GCA_016219235.1 Chloroflexota bacterium | reverse complement strand
CTGCGCGGCATCGCGGGTCTGCCTGACGGCGCATTGCTCGATGCACTCGAAGCGGCGCTCAATGGTCGCTTGCTGGAAGAGACCGAGAACGGCTATCACTTTCGCCACGTCCTCATTCGCCGCACGTTATATGATTCGCTCAGCCGGGTGCGGCGCGCGCGGCTGCATGGCCTGGCCGCCGAAACGCTCGAAACCATATACCTCCGGCGCGGCGCGATCGAGGCGAATGTTGAAGAGTTGGCCTTTCACTACGACTTGAGCGATCGACGCGAGCGTGCATTGGATTATCTCATTCAGGCCGGGCGCAAAGCAGCTCGGGTGTATGCGTTTGAGGTGGCGGTCAATTACTTCGAGCGCGCCCTGGCTTTGCTCGATGCGTTGGGCCAACCCGATCCCGATCGGCGCTTCAAACTGCTCGAATCGCTGGGCAAGTATTACAAGGTCCTGGCCGATACGCCGAAAGCGATCGCGGCCTTCGATCGCGCGCTCAATCTATCGAATGAGAATTGGCCGCTGCCGCCGCGCGATCGGGCGCGGATACATCGCCTCGCCGCGATGGGCCTCTTGACGGCCGGCCAACTCGACGAAGCCGCAGCTCACCTGCAAGCGGCGCTGCATGATCTCGACCAGAGCGATGAAGACGCCATCGAACTGGCGCACGTGCTCTACAACGTCGCACAGCTGCACTGGCATCGGAATGAATATCGAGCAGCCTTTGAGGTCTCGCAGCGCAGCCTGGCCGTGGCCGAACGCTTGAACGATCGTGAAGCAATTGCCCGCGCCTTCGAGATGCTGGCGCTGGCGTGCCATTCGCTGGGTGAATGGCAGATCGGAATTCAATACGAGCAGCAACGCGCCGCGTTGGCAGGCCCCGGCCTCGACGTCAGCGATGCGTTCGACGTGCATCTTTGACTGTGGGAATATCACCTGTATGGTGACAAAGGTTACGACGAGGTGAAGCAAGCCGTCAGCGCGACGCAGGATCAGGCCCGCCGCATGAACGCGCCGCGCGCGATCGCGTTGTGTCAATGCTTCAACGGCGCGCTTGAATTTCAGGCCGGTCATTGGGCCGAGGCCGAAGCGGCCCTGCGCCAATCGATCGATCTGCATCGCGAACTGGGCGCCGCGTCGGGCGAAGCGCTGGCGCGGCAGCGGCTGGGCGTGCTGCAAACGGCGCGCGGCCAACTGGCTGAAGCCATGACTTCGTTTGAGGAGGGCGTCGCGGTCGCGGAGCGGGCCGTGATGCGCGCGCATTGTTTGACTCGGTTGTATGCGTCGATGACGCGCAATCGACTGGCCGCGGGCGACATCGAGGCCGCCGATCAATATCTGGCCCTTGGCCTGGCGATGGGTGAACGGCACGGCAACTGCGCGACGTGCGACTCGTTGTTGCTGCCGGCGGCGGTCAGTACACGTATCGCGCAGGGGAACTTCGCCGGGGCCGATCGGTTTTGCTGCCGCCTGGAAGAAGCCGCCGAAAAATATGCCAGCCGAACGTGGATCGCGATGGCGCGGCAGTCGCGCGGCGAACTCGCCGCGGCGCAAGGCGAGCTCGATCGCGCGATCGACTGCTATGCGGAAGCGGGCAGCGCCTTCTCGGAAGCGGGCAATCAGTATGAAGCGGCGCGGTGTCTGGCGGTCATGGCTTCAGTGCGACGGGCGCGCGGCGCGGCCGGCGATCTTGCGCTGGCCCAATCCGCACACCTTGAAGCGCAACAACTCTTTGAACAGCTGGGTGCGATCACGAATGGTCACGAAATCATTCGAGATCGGCTCTTCGAGAGACAGGCATGAAGCGGCGAGCGGCAACGCCTCAGCCGGAAGCAAGGCCACGACGTTCATCACCGCCACATCTTGAGGTCCACCTGCTGGGCAAATTTCAAGTGCGGCGCGGCGATGAGTTGATTCCCGATGCTGCCTGGGCACGCCGCAGCGTCAGCACCCTCTTCAAGTATGTGCTTTTGAGTCCCAATCATCGTTGTCACAAAGAGCAGGCGCTTGATCTGCTGTGGCCCGATCTTGATCCGGCTGCTGCCGCGAACAACCTGCATAAAACCCTCTTCTACTTGCGTCGAACGTTGTATCCTGAAGCGAATGATGCGCGCGAGTGTCCCTATGTCGAATATGACGGAGAAATAATCACGCTCGATCGGAT
The DNA here is from genome assembly GCA_016219235.1 of Chloroflexota bacterium. The sequence goes on along the minus strand of JACRBO010000512.1, from coordinate 1,110 downwards.
CGGCAGTGTCGATGCTGAAATATTCGAGCGACAGGCACAAGACGCTCAGGCCGCCCATGATCTGGCGCGTTATGCCGCAACGATCGAGCTGTATGCCGGCGATCTGTTGCCCGATAGTCTATACGCCGATTGGACGAACGCCCGCCGCGAAGCGCTGCGTCAGACGTACTTAAAGCTGCTGCGTAGATTCGGCGAACTTCAATTAGCTGCACGCGACTTCGCCTCCGCCATTGCGACTTTCGACCGCTTGCTCGCAACCGATCCAGCCGATGAAGCCGCGCACGGCGCGTTGATGAAGGCTTATTCGTTAGCCGGTCAACGCCATCAGGCGCTGCGGCAGTATCACACCTGCTGCCAGGCGTTGACTACTGAATTGGACGCCGGGCCGATGCCTGAAACCGCCGCTCTTTATCAGGCGATATTGAAAGGCGAGGTTGCTCCAGAATTGACACTGGCTTCCACGCTGTCGATGTCACCCCCTGCGCTTCCGTTGATCGGACGCGCCACGGAAGTCGGCACGCTGATGTCGGCGCTTGAGGCGGTCCGTGACGGCAGTCCGCGTCTGGTGCTCATCGCCGGCGAGGCGGGCATCGGCAAGACTCGACTGGCTCACGAGGCAACACGTCTCGCGCATGAACGTGGCATGCCGGTGCTGATCGGCAGCACGTATGAACCGGTCGGCGCGCTGCATGAGCCCCCGCTGCCCTATGGCCCCTTTGTCGAGGCGTTGCGGCGCTTCTTTAGCGATCAGCCGATCGAGACGCGCCAACAGCTGATCGGCCCGTGGCAATCCGATCTGGCGCACCTCTTGCCGGAGCTGAGTGATGAACCATCGGCTTCCACCATCGAGCCGGAAGCCGCCAAACGTCGTCTGTTCGATGCCGTGGCTCACGTGCTGAAAGCGATTGCCACCATTCATCCGGTGTTGCTCGTGTTGGATGATCTTCACGCCGCCGATCAAGCGACCTTCGATCTATTGGGGTATCTGCTGCATCGATCACCGCCCGTCCGCGTCTGTGTGCTGGCTTTGGCCCGTGAGGAAGGAATCGACACAATACGTTATGCGCCGCTCACCGATTTGCTGGCACGTGTCGGCAGACGCGGATCGCT
>JACRBO010000521.1 GCA_016219235.1 Chloroflexota bacterium | reverse complement strand
GCGCCTGCCGCGCGAACTGGATGGGTTTACGATCGCGCAGCTGAGCGATCTGCACCTGGGGCCATACGTGGGGGTTGACGAAATCCGATCGGCGGTGGAGGCGACGAATCAACTTCAACCCGACGCCATCGTGTTGACCGGCGACTACGTCACACGTGAGGCCGATCGCATGGATGAATGCGCGCACGAGTTACGTGCATTGACGGCAGCCAGCGGTGTCTATGCCGTGCTGGGCAATCACGACTACTGGTCTGGCCCGGATCATATCGCGCGTGTGCTGAAGCACCATTCGATTCCCGTGCTGATCAACGAAGCGATGCCTGTCGAACGCGACGGCGCGCGACTGTGGATCGCGGGCGTGGATGATGTGTGGGAGCGCCGCGCCGATCTGGATTTGGCGTTGCGGCGTGTGCCATCGACTGAGCCGACGGTCTTGCTGGCGCACGAACCGGATTACGCGGAGTTGGTCAAGCGTTACCCGATTGATCTACAATTGTCGGGACATTCGCACGGCGGACAGGTGCGTCTGCCATATTGGGGGGCACCGATTCTGCCGTATCTGGGCAAACAATATCCCATCGGCTTGCAGCGCGCCGACGCGCTGTGGGTGTATACCAATCGCGGCATCGGGGTGGTCTCGCCGCCCGTGCGCTTCAACTGCCGACCTGAGATTACGTTGTTGACGTTGCGATCCGGCGTTTAATTGCCAGACGCGTGCCTCACGCCAAGCCGCAAAGAAGCAAAGAAAAGCATTATGCGAAACGAAGTGTGATGCAGCAGCCTGCCTTCGCGTAGACTAAATACTATGATCACGACTCTACCAACTGATATTGCCTTGAACGAACAGATGCTACGCGCAGCGGATGTTCCGCATTCGATTTACATTCACCTTCCGTTTTGCCATCATCGCTGTGCGTATTGCGATTTCAACATCTACGCCAATCAACCGGCTTTGTATGAAGCGTATGTGCAAGCCGTGGCGGAAGAGATTGCGGCGACGGCCAGCCGCGCGGCGACGGCCAACCAGGTGGGGCGGCTGCGCGTACCGACGATTTACTTCGGCGGCGGGACGCCATCCTTGCTGCCAGCGGAGTTAATCGGCGGCTTGTTGACGGCGGTGCGCACGTTCTTTGAGGTGGATGAGGAGGCGGAGATTACACTGGAGGCGAATCCAGGCAGACGCGATGCAAGAGGCAGGATGCAGGATGCAGATGATCGGGCGTATTTTAGTCATCTGCACACACTGGGCGTGACTCGATTGAGTTTGGGTGTTCAATCGAGTCACGAAGACGAATTGCATTTGTTGCGACGAGGGCACACATTTGATGAGGCTGTGGCGACGTATCAGGCGGCGCGCGACGCGGGCCTTGAGAATATCAACCTCGATCTGATCTACGGGCTGCCCGATCAGTCGATCGAGCGATGGCGCGAGACTTTGCAGCGCGTGATTGATCTGCGGCCGGAGCATATTTCGGCGTATAGTTTGCAGGTGGAGGAGGGCACGGCGCTGTTCAACTGGGTGCGCGATGGCAAAGTGCCTGAGCCGCAAGATGAGGTCGTGGCGGAGATGTATGAGGTAACGCAATCGATGTTGGCGGAGACGGGTTTTGAGCATTATGAGATTTCGAATTGGGCCGGTGGAATGCAGGATGCAAGAGGCAAGATGCAGGTTGATCGACGGTCGCGGCACAATTTGGTGTACTGGCGGAATGAGGCGTACTTTGGCTTTGGCTGTGGGGCGCACTCGTCGCACGCGGGGCAGCGCTATTGGAATGTGTTGAAGCCGCGCGACTACATCAGGGCGGTGGAGGCGACGGGCGAAGCGGTGGCCGACCGTGAGGGGATTAATCGCGCATTGGAAATCGGCGAGACGCTGATGTTGGGCCTGCGCCTGATCGATGAGGGGGTCGATCGGGCGCGTTTTGCCGATCGGTTTGGCGTGGAACTGAATGCCGTTTTTGGAACAGTTATCGCGCGTTTAGTCGCGCAGGGTTTGATCGAAGATTTGCCTGATTGCATTCGATTGGCGCCGCGTGGACGGCTGTTGGGCAATCGCGTGTTTGCAGAGTTCTTGCCAGAGTCCAGCGCGGAAGCGAGGCCTTGATGATCTGGCGAAGGTCAATGCAATTTGGCCGCGCAGTGATCAATTTGTTCTGGCTGGCGACCGGAGCATACGGGACAGGTGTGACTGTTTTGCTCCTGCTGAAATTTGTAGGCGGCAGTGCGTGGTCGCCGGTTGAAGCGTTCAGTAGTTTCTTGCCAGTGGTTTTGCTGCCGGCGTTGATGCTCGGGCCGTTGTGCCTGGTGCGTCGACGGTGGCGACTGGCCGCTTCATTGGCGGTGGCGATACTGGCGTTTGTTGTAGGGTATGGCGGTAGTTTCGTGCCGCGCGGAAATGCGGCGCCGACCGCAGCGGCTCTGCGGTTCATGACCTACAATCTGCACGCTGAAACGCTTCAACTTGAGCCGATGCTGGCGTTGATTCGCAAGTCGAAGGCCGATCTGGTCGCGCTGCAAGAACTAAGCCCGGAAATGGCGCAGGCGATTGAGGCCAGCCTTGCAACCGATTATCCCTATCGCGCGCTACACCCCAGTTTCGAGAATCCCATTTTGGGGCAGGGCGTGTTAAGCCGGTACCCGATTGAGGCCGATGAGTATTGGCGCATTGCGCTGGGGCATCAACGGGTCGTGCTGGACTTGCGAGGCGTGCCACTCACTTTGTATAACACGCATCCGGTTCACCCATTCAGACTGCGTCAGGGCGAATTGTTCAACTCGGAGGGGCATCGACAGGAGGTGAGCGAGGTGCTGGCGCGAGCCGGGCGTGACCGCGAACCGATCATCATTGCCGGCGACTTCAATATGTCCGATCAGTCCAGTGCCTATCTGCGGATTCGCCAGCGCTTCAACGACGCCTATCGAGAAAGCGGCTGGGGGCTGGGCTTTACCTTCCCCGATTTTTCTCACGCGAACGCCATGACCGTGGATGCGCCGCTGCTATCGATGTTTATCCGGCCGATGGCGCGCATCGATTACGTCTTTCACAGCGTCGATCTGATCACACGGTCGGCGCGCGTGCTGGCCGATTCAGGCGGTTCTGACCATCGGCCCGTGCTGGTCGAATTTGATGCGCAGTAACTGTCGGGTCATTGTTGAAAGGCAAACTCACGCAGCTCACTAAATTGCACGGCTAATTTAGCCGGTGTGTAGTGTGCGTTCAGACCGCTGGGATTGGGCAGGATCCACACGCGAGTGGCATGCCACGGATCATGCTGCAAGCCCAACTCCGCTTTAGGCAATTCCCATGCGATGCGATAGGCGCTGATGCCCAACACGGCCAGCACGGCTGGGCGATAGTGCGCGACCTTGATTTCAAGGTTTTTCATCCCCGCGATCAATTCACTGGCCGATAGTTCATCGGCGTGAGCGGTGGTGCGCGCCGCGATGTTGGTGAGGCCGAGGTTCAGGTTCAGCAGTTCGAATTGTTCTGCTGGCTTGAACTGGCGCGGTGTGAAGCCCGAGGCGTGCAGCGCCGGCCAGAAGCGATTGCCCGGTCGCGCGAAATGATGGCCGACCGCGCCCGAATACAAGCCCGGATTGATGCCGCAAAATACGACGCGCAAGTTGGGTGCGAGTACATCGGGGATGAATTTGTCGGTGGCTGCTTGCAGTTCGGCGGGCGTGGGTTTGTAGGGCATGGTTCAGTTCTCGATCTGTCATGCCCGAATGTTTTCGCCAGGCGCGCCCCCGCTTCGCGGACAGGGCGTGTCGGGCATCCAGATCGACTATCGACGGCTTACCAAATCGGAGCCGCTGGATTCCCACCACGTCGTACCCGGCATGTTGTGCCGGCGACGCGCCAGGCGAAAGCGTGCGGGAATGACATGAGCGCCTGTCAATCTGGAAACCGTTGCTTTACGCCGTTCGATTGAGCAGGCTGTTTGCCAGTTCGCGCAAGGCGTCGGTGGCGGCATTGTCGCGGCCGGAGGCGTTGAGGGCGTCGAGCGCGCGCTGATGGTGCTGGCTCGCCATCACTGCGGCGTAGTCGCGAGCGCCGACGTGATCTAACTCGGTGTTGACGGCGGCGATGTCGATGTCGGCGGCGGCGTAAAGTTCTCGCAGTCGTTCGCTTCGATCAAGTCCGTACGCTACGGGCAGCGATTTCTTGCGCTGGCGAATATCGTTGCCGGCGGGTTTGCCTGTAAGTGCGGGGTCGCCCCAGATGCCAAGTAGATCATCCTGAATCTGGAAGGCAAAGCCCACTTCTCGCCCGAAGTTTTCATAGTACGCGGCCACTTCGCTCCCGGCCACGATTGCGCCGATCGCGCACGCGCTTGCGACCAGGGCCGCCGTCTTGCCGCCAATCATGCGCAGATATTCGGCTTCGGTGATGCTGGTTCGTGACTCGAAACTCAGATCGAGGTGCTGGCCCTGCGTCAGGGCGAGGCAGGCCTGATCGAAGCGCTCACGCACGGAGAGGCGGCGCGCGGGCGGCACGTTGCGTGCGACCATGCCGCCCAGGGCGACGTGCGCCAACGTGAACAGCGCATCGCCGGCGTTGATAGCCTGCGGCTTGCCCCAGATCGTCCACAGCGTGGCACGGCCGCGCCGCGTCGTATCGCCATCTTCGATGTCGTCGTGGATCAGCGAGAAGTTGTGCAGCAATTCAATCGAGGCGGCGGCGGGCAGGGCGCTTTGCCAGTCGCCGCCGGCGGCTTCACACGCGAGCAGCGTCAGGATAGGACGCAAGCGTTTGCCAGAATCAGACAGGGCGGGCCTGAACTCTGCATCGACCCAGCCGAGGTGATAGTGCAGCATACCGTAAAACACATCGAACGCAGCCTCACACTGCGGCGGACTGACGACCTGCCGCATTTCGGCATCGATGGCGGGGAGATATTTAGTAAAGTAGTGTGATAGTGTCATAGTGAGAAGATGGTAATTGGTAACTGGTGATTGGTAACTGGTTGACCAATCGACCGATTACCGATTGACCAATTACCAATGGGCCGATTACCGATCACGAATCAACGGCGTCTTCTGCAGCGCCTCGATGCTGCCCGCACCCGCCGCGAACATGGCGATGCGCAGCACGCGAACGGTCTCTTCCAGTGTCTCCATGACGGCTTCCGATGAAATCGTGGCTGCTTTCAGAAACGGTCCCGCCATGCCGCCCAGCGTCGCGCCGAGGGCGATGGCTTTGGCGATGTCGATACCCGATCGGATGCCGCCGGACGCGATCACGGGCAGGTTGGGCGCGGCGCGCTTGACCATCTGGACAGATTCGCTGGTAGGGATGCCCCAGTCGCGGAAGGCGGCCGCCACGCGCCGGTGGAGATCGTCGGGGGCGCGGAACAATTCTACCTGGCTCCACGAAGTACCACCCGACCCCGCCACATCGATCGCGGCCACGCCGGCATCCGCGAGCATTCTGGCAGCCTGTTCACTGATGCCCCAGCCGACCTCTTTAGCAATAACGGGCACGGGTAGTCGCTTGCACACCACTTCGATCTTTTGGGCGAGGCCGCTGAAGTTCACGTCGCCTTCTGGCTGGACGGCTTCTTGGAGCGGATTCAGGTGCAGGATCAGCGCGTCGGCTTCGATCATCTGCACGGCTTCATAGCAGTGTTCCACATCGTAGCCGTAGTTAAACTGTACCGCGCCCAGGTTGGCAAACAGTAGAATGTCCGGCGCAACCGAGCGGACTTTGAAAGTGTCGGCCACTTCCGGGTGCTGGATGCCCGCCCGCTGCGAGCCGAGGCCCATCGCCACACCGTAGTGCTGCGCGGCCTGCGCCAGATTCAGGTTAATCTGCCGCGCCTGCCCGGTGCCGCCCGTCATGGACGAGATCAGGACCGGGGCCTGTAGGGATTTGTGGAACAATCGGGTGGCGAGCGAAACCGCCTTTAAGTCCAGTTCCGGCAACGCTTGATGGATAAATCGGTACTGTTCAAAGCCGACGGTCAATCGATCGAACCCGACGTCTTCATCCAGGTTGATGCGAATGTGATCGGCTTTACGGCGTTCGATACTCATGCGGCTCCTTGAGCGAAATCTCGCGCAACTCTTTGGCGCGACGCGGGTTATATCGTTGGAGATGGTAACACGTCCGCAACGGATGTCAAGGACTCCTTGACAATTTTAAGTCAAACATTACAATAGGCCCAATTCCCAACGGGCCAACTAAGGAGATAACAACATGGCAGAATTGGATCGCGCCGAAGTCTACACCCAAATTCAAGGCATTATCAGCGAATTGCTGGGCGTCGACAAGTCGAAGGTGGTCGAGACTGCGCGCTTCCGCGAAGAACTCGAAGCCGACTCGCTGGACCTGGTCGAGTTGATTATGGCGTTTGAAGAGAAGTTCAACGCCGAGATCTCCGATGAGGATGCGCAAACGATCACGACCGTCGGCGGGGCGGTCGAATACATCATGGCGCGCGCCAAGGCCTAAACTCGGTCGCGTCCGATCGTGTTTGTCGTTCGACGGCGGCCACCGATGAGTCGGTGGCCGTTTTGTGTTGACTATCAGGCAAGGAGCCGGTGTGGAAGGTAAACGAGTAGCCGAGTCCATGGTCGTGCTGACTCAATTCATGCAGCCGGAGCACGCCAATAATCTGGGCAATGTGCACGGCGGCTGGGTGATGAAACTCATCGACGAGGCGGGCGGCCTGTGCGCGATGCGGCATGCGCGCCGGCCGGCTGTGACGGTGGCGGTGGACTCGCTGCGGTTTTTGTCGCCGGTGCACGTGGGCGATCTGGTGACGTTTACGGCGCGTCTGACGTTTGTGGGGCGCACCTCGATGGAAGTGGAAGTGCACGTGGAGGCAGAAGATATTTTGACGGGCAACAAGACCCACACCAACGACGCCTTTCTGGTCTTCGTCGCGCTCGATCAAGCGGGGCGGCCCAGCGAAGTTCCCGGCCTGTTGATCGAGACCGACGACGAGCGGCAGCGCTGGGCGAACGGGCAGCAACGCCAGGCCGATCGGTTGGCGCGCGCGAAACGGGCAGGTCAGCCATGAATAAACCCATCCGCTATCAGGCCGCCGGGGGGGTGGTCGTCCGCGAGAATGGCGTGTGGTTTTTACTGTTGGAGCGTCCCGGTCGCAGGGAACTACGTTTGCCCAAAGGCCACATTGAGCCGGGCGAAACGCGCGAGCAAGCCGCCGTGCGTGAAGTGCAGGAAGAGACCGGTTACGCCGAGGTGACGATCGTGGCCGACCTCGGTTCGTACACGCACACCTTCTACGATTATCTCAAAGACCGCGAAGTCACGCGCACCGAGTCTTATTTCTTGATGCAACTCGACAGCGAACAGACCTACACCGGCCCGCAGTACGCGCACGAAAACTTCCAGCGCAAGTGGGTCAAGCGTGACGAAGCCGAGCGCCTGACCACGTATGAATCGGAGCGCGAGTTTATCCGACGGGCGCGGCGGGCGCTGGCGCAGCAAGCGTGAGAAGGAGTCATCATGCCTGAATTTCCTATCGCACCCAAACGCCCGCACATCATTGCGCAACACGGCCAAACCCGCGTTGACGATTATTTCTGGCTGCGCCAGCGTGAAGACCCGGCCGTGCTGGAGTATTTGAAGGCAGAGAACGATTATCTGGCTGAAATGTTGCAGCATACGCAGCCGCTGCAACAGCAGTTGTTTGAAGAAATGAAGGCGCGCCTCAAAGAAGACGACGCCTCTGTGCCTGAACAGCGCGGCGAGTATTTTTACTACACGCGCTATGAGACGGGCAAGCAGTATCCGCTGTACTGCCGCAAGCGCAGCGCATTGGACGCCCCCGAAGAATTGCTGCTCGATCAAAACGCGCTGGCCGCCGGCCGTGAATTCTGCCGCGTCGGCGCATACTCGGTCAGCCCCGATCATCAGAAACTCGCGTACTCGCTCGATCTCGACGGCACTGAAATTTGCACGATCTACATCAAGAACTTGATCGACGGCACACTCTATCCCGAGACGATTCCCAACACGTATGGCAATGTCTATTCGCACGGCGGCGCCGAGTGGGCCAACGACAGCGCCACGCTCTTCTATATCACCCTCGACGCGACGACGCGCCCGTATCAGCTTCATCGGCACATGCTGGGCAGTGATCCCGCTCAAGATGTGCTGCTGTACACCGAGAGCGATGAAACGTATTACCTCTTTCTGCTGAAGTCGCGCAGCCGTGCCTATCTGCAAATTCTGTCGCATTCCACGTTGGCGTCCGAATGGCAAATTCTGCCTGCCGATCAACCGACCGCCGACTGGCAGGTCTTCGCGCCGCGCCGACCGGGCATTGAATACTCGATCGAGCATCACGGCGATCGGTTTTTGGTCGTGACCAACGAAAACGCCCTGAATTTCAGGCTGATGGCGACGCCCGTCACGGCGACATCGCCCGACAACTGGCGCGAGGTTCTCCCGCACCGATCGGACGTTTTGATCGAAGGCGCGCTCGCTTTTGAAAATCACCTCGTGCTGTTTGAACGCGAAGGCGGCTTGCCGCAGATTCGCCTCTCTGCGCCCGATGCTGTCAGTAACGTGCACTATGTACCGTTCCCGGAGCCGGTCTACAGCGTTGCTCCCACGACTAATCCAGAATTCAAGACCGATCGACTGCGCTTCACCTACTCGTCATTGATCACACCTAACTCGGTGATTGACTATCACTTCGATACGCACGCGTGGGAACTGAAGAAGCAAGACGAAATTCCCAGCGGTCACAATCCGGCTGACTACGTGACCGAGCGACTGCACGCCACCGCGCCCGATGGCACGCTCGTGCCGATCTCGATCGTGTACAAGCGCGGGCTGGAGAAGAATGGTCGCAATCCGACGCTGCTGTATGGCTACGGCGCGTATGGTTTCACCATCGAGGCCGCGTTCAGCCCCAATCGCTTTAGCCTGATTCAGCGCGGTTTTGTCTTTGCCATCGGCCACATTCGCGGCGGATCGGACATGGGGCGGGCGTGGTATGACGGCGGGCGGATGTTCAACAAACGCAACTCGTTTACAGACTTCATCGCTTGCGCTGAACACTTGATCGCGGCCGGGTACACATCGACCGATCATCTCGCCATCATGGGCGGCTCGGCGGGCGGCCTGCTGGTCGGCGCGTGCCTGACCATGCGCCCCGATCTCTACCAGGCCGTGATCGCACAAGTGCCGTTCGTCGACGTCGTCACCACCATGAGCGACGCCAGCATCCCCCTGACGACGATGGAATATGACCAGTGGGGCAATCCGGCGGAGAAGGAACAATTCGATTATCTGATGTCCTACTCCCCTTACGATAACATCCGGGCGGTGGACTATCCTGACGTACTGATCACGACCGGCCTGAACGATCCGCGCGTGGCTTACTGGGAACCGGCCAAATTCGCGGCGAAGTTGCGTGCCGCCGCCACCAGCCATAACCTGATCCTGCTGAAGACCAACATGGACGCCGGCCACGCGGGCGCTTCAGGCCGCTATGACTACCTCAAAGAGATCGCGCTGGAATATGCCTTCCTGATCGATCGGTTAAACGGCGCGCGGTAAAGACGCGATTACCCACGCTCACGCACGTCGTCCTGTTCGAACTCAACGACCGCACCCCCGAGAATGCGCGCCAGCTGCAAGCCTATCAGCCGCCCCCGATCGTTTGGTTGTGTTGGCCTACGTTAAATCTGTGATCGCGGGTTCGGTCGCCCGTGCCGTCTCAATCGCCGTGCGGAGGTTGATC
>JACRBO010000520.1 GCA_016219235.1 Chloroflexota bacterium | reverse complement strand
GTCGCATCGTTCCAATTGCTCGTGTTGTGACAAGTGCTACACTGGCCCGCAAAGTGATTGGGCGGCTTGTCACCCGTGTGGCACGACGCGCAGTCGGTCTGCCCACTGTGATTGAAGGTCGCATCAGCCCAGTTGCTGGTATTGTGACAGGTGCTGCACTGGCCCGCAAAGTGATTGGGCGGCTTGTTCCCCGAGTGACAGGCGATGCAGTCGGTCTGTCCTATGTGATTGAAGGTCGCATCGTTCCAATTGCTGGTGTTGTGACAGGTGCTGCACTGCCCTGCAAAGTGATTGGTCGGTTTGTCTTTAGTATGGCAGGCCGCGCAATCGGCCTGTCCGGTGTGATTGAACGTCGCCGGCACCCAGGCCCCGGTCGCATGGCACGTGCTGCACTGCCCCGCAAAGTGATTGGCCTGATTGTCTTTGGTATGGCACGCCGCACAATCAGCCTGGCCGCTATGATCAAAGGTGGCCGGTTGCCAGGCAGTGGTCGTGTGACAATTGCTGCATTGTCCCGCAAAGTGGTTGGCCGGCTTGTCGGTGGTATGGCACGCCACACAATCGGTGAAGCCGGTGTGATTGAAACTGGCGGGTTTCCAGGCTGACGTCGAGTGGCAGTTGCTGCACAGACCGGGGAAGTGATCATTCGGCTTGTCGGTCGTGTGACAATCGGCGCAGGCCGTAAAGCCGGTGTGATTGAAGTTGGCCGGTTTCCACACTTCGGTGGTATGACACGTGCTGCATTCGCCGGGGAAGTGATCGACGGGCGCATCGACCTGATGGCACTGCTGGCAGGCCGTCGCATTCTGGTGATCGAATTGGGCGGGCGTGAAGGCCACATCGGTGTGGCAGCGTTCGCACGTCAAGCCCATCGACTCGAACTTGCCTTTGTGCTCGTCCTCGTGACAGCTGACGCACGCCGCCGACAGGCCCCTGGTTTGCCCGCCGACGTGACATTGATTGCAGTCGATTTCCGCATGTTTGCCCGTAAAGGGCGGGCGATGCCTGGCGGCCAGTTCGGGCGGCAGCGCGATCGAACGCGCGGCGATCTCAACCCCACCCGATGACACATCGGCCGCCGATGAAGCCGCGCCGCTCAAAATCAACAGGAGTTCAGCCGAGGTGATGGCCGGGTTGGACGCCGCTTCGCCGATCGTTTTGGCAAGTTCCGCCACAACGGCGATTTTGGGATCTTGCCCGCCCTGTTCGGTTCGCCAGCGCTCCAGATCGGCTTGCGCGCGCAGGGCCAGGCGGGCCAATTCCGCGCGCATATCGCCCTGTGCTTCAACCGACACAGCCACCACGGCCTTGGTCGCTTCGATCAGGGCGAATTCGACCTCATCCAGCGCCAGCATGGCACGGTCGGTTGTGATGACCTGCTGAAGTTCGTCCAGGCGACGTTCCAGGAACTCCAGATCAAGCCGCGCGTGACGCACGCTATCTGATGCCAGGTCATAACGCAGATGCTCGATTGCGAGTTTGAGCGGATACAGGCCATCGCCGGGCACACTGGCCTCCGCGCCTGAAACAAGCACCACGCTCCAGACGGCGGCGAGCAGGAATGCCAGACCGATGATGATAAATCCTCGATACCGACGCATAGCTCCTTCCTCCGCGGATACAGTCGCGGCAAACGGGATCAGGTCACGTGATCGAGGACGGTTTATTGACTACCCGTTAGGATAGGCGGCAAACCGGACTGGAGTCCTGTTAACGGGGCATACAGAGGCGCGGGGGACCGTTTCGGCTTAATTATCTCCAAACTCTATGCCGGAGTAGTAAGGAACAGCAACCTTTCTGCTGCGTTTGAGTTCAGTCCAGGCGGCCATGACGGCCATCGCCAGCGCCGTGCCGCCCGCCGATAATTGGCGTTTGACCGACTCGATGTCAACCCGTTGATCGATCAGATCGCGCAGCGGATCGGCTAACTGCTGATTGCCCAGCAGCAAGGCGCCCACGATCACGTTGTCCCGCAGAATCAGCCGTTGTGATGAAGTGCCGTCATTAGCCCAGGCGCTGGTGTAGCCGACGCCCGTTGACGCGGTCCAGACTTCGCTCGACCCGCGTGAGATAAACGCCAATTCCTCGGCCTCGTTGTCCTCGCGGCCAGCGGCCGCCACCTGCCCGATCGCGGTGAGGTGCAGGCCGAACAACAGCGCCGCGTTGAATGGCACACCCTTGCGATAGGGCTGCTTGATGCCCGCCATATTCATCGCCGCGATGCGGCCCGATGAAATCGCCGTTGGCCACAAACTGTCCACCCGCTTCTCGCCGCTCCAGGCATCATAAATCTGGGCGCAGTCGCCCACCGCGTACACATCGGGAATGTTCGTCCGCAAGTATTCATCGGCCAAGATTCCGCGATCGATCTCCAGCGGCGTGCCTTTGACCAGACTCAGATTCGGTTTGACACCGATCGCCACCCCCACGATGTCGCACGGG
>JACRBO010000517.1 GCA_016219235.1 Chloroflexota bacterium | reverse complement strand
TGGGTGGTGCGATCGGGCACGCTGGATCTGGGCGGGAACAATCAACGCGATGTGATCTTCTGGGCCGTGCCGCCCGCTTCGACCTTGTTCCAACCGACGATTACGGCGGGCCGCTGGCTGCTGCCCGATGATGACAGGGCGCTGGTGCTGAATCAGCGCATCGCGCAAGAAGAAGGCTTGAGCGTTGGCGATCACCTCAACGTCAAGTTGGAAGCGGGCGATTCGACGTGGACGATTGTGGGCCTGCTGGTCGATCTCAACAATCAACGGCGTACGGTGTTTGCGCCGCGTGAAGCCTTGGCGCGCGCGCTGCATCAGCCGGGGCGCGGCAGTCTGTTCTGGGTCAAGACCGATCAACATACGGGCGCTTATCAGGCCAGCCTGGCGCAGCAATTGCGCAGCGCGCTGGAAGCGAACGCGATGCGAATTTCAAACTCACTCACGATGGAGGATAACCGCGAACAGAATCTGAGCATGTTCAACGTCGTCAGCACCTTGCTGTTGGCGATGTCTGTATTGACGGGTCTGGTAGGCGCGTTTGGCCTGGCGGGCACGATGTCCATCAACGTACTGGAACGCAGCAAAGAGATCGGCGTGATGCGCGCCATCGGGGCCTCGTCGCGGACCATTCGCGGCATCTTCGTCAGCGAAGGCGTGTTCCTCGGCGTGTTGAGCGCTGCCATCGCCATTCCGCTCAGTTATCCGGCCGCCCAGTGGTTCAGTGCCGCCTTGAGTGACGCGCTGCTGCCACTGGAATTTCAGTATTCCACCGAGGGGCTGGTGATCTGGCTGGCGACGATTGTGATCATGTCGGCGCTGGCGAGCCTGTGGCCGGCGATGCGGGCGGCACACTTGACTGTGCGCGATACGCTGGCTTATGAATGAAGAATGATGATTGATTCAGGAGGCGATTCAATGCGTAAATGGCTGATCCTTCTGATAGTACTGATGAGTGCAGCAGGCTGCGCCCCATCGACCTCGGCAGAACCGATTGCCACACCTGCCCCCAGGATCGATCCGACGCCGATCGCGCCGCAGGTCGAAGGCAGCCTGACGCCGCGTGACTTTGTCGAGTTGAGTGCGGCGGCCAGCGGCACAGTGGCCGAAGTGCTGGTAGCGCGCGGCGATCAAGTTAAGGCCGGGCAAGTGCTGGTCCGCTTGAACGACACGCACTTGAAACTGGCCGTCGAAGAGGCGCGACTGCGAGTGTCGCAAGCCGAACTCGATCTGACGATTGCGCAGAAACCGGCGACGCAGGCCGACCTCGCCGCGGCCCAGCGCGCAGTGTGGGCCAATCAGCAGGCGGTGGCCAATGCGCGCGGCACGCTCTCCACTACGGTCGAGTCCGCGCAGATCACTCAGCGCAATGCGCAGCTGGTCCTGGATCACGCACAGCGCGACTATGATCATCTGCTCGATCTAAAGAAGTGGGGCCACGACGTTGACGATCAGATCAAGACGGCGGCGCTTCAATTAGAGAATGCTCGAGCCGATCTGGTGATCGCGCAACGGAATGCCACGGGCGCGCCCGCTCGGACTTCGCAAGCGGTGGCCGAAGCGCAGCAAGCCTTATCCGCCGCGCAAGCACAGTATGAGGCACTGAAACTCAAGCCGGAAGCTGATCTAGTGAAAACGGCTGAACTCGCCATCGAAACGGCCAAGTTAGACTTGAAGCAGGCCGAGGCCAATCTCGACGAAGCGGTGATTCGTGCACCCATCACCGGTGTGGCAGCCGAGGTCAATTTGAAACTGGGTCAATCGATCACGCCCGGTGCGACCCTGATGACGGTAGCCGATACCAGTGCCTGGCTGGTGGAAACATCGAATCTGACGGAGTTAAACGTCGTGGAGTTAGAGACGGGCCATCGAGCGACGATTCGCTTCGACGCGATTCCCGATCTGGAATTGGCCGGCCATATCGAGTGGATTTCACTGCGGGCCCAACAGCGTCAGGGGGACGTGTTGTATGTGGCCAACGTGATGTTGGACGGTGCTGATCCGCGTCTGCGCTGGGGCATGACGGCCTATGTGCAGTTTGAAAAGTGATGTCGGGTTGTAACATTTTTGCGAATCACTCGTTTGACAGGATAGAGCCGACATGCCCGCGCCACCGATCGAGATGTCTGAAGAGCAGCTCATCCAGCGCGCCCAGCGTGGTGACGCCGAGGCGTTCGGCGAGCTCTATCAACAACACCTGGCGGCAATTTACCGGTATGTATTCTATCGACTAGGGAACGTCGCCGAGGCGGAAGATTTAACCGAGACCGTGTTCTTGAAGGCCTGGGAAGCGCTGGATCACTATCGGCGGCGAGACGTGCCGTTCAGCGCGTGGTTGTACCGTATCGCGCACAACGCCATCATCGATCGGTATCGGCGCGATCATGAAACGCTGGCGCTGGATGAACAAACCGACCTATGTGATGAAGCCGATGGCCCCGAAGACTATCTGGCCGAGACGGAAACGACTGAGGTACTGATCAAAGCGCTGGCGCAGTTGTCCACCGATCATCAACAGGTGCTGGTGCTGCGCTTTATCAACGGCCTGAATCACGCCGACACCAGCCGCGTCCTGGGCCGCAGTGAAGAAGCCGTCCGCGTGCTGCAACATCGCGCCTTAAAAGCGCTGCGCGCCTGCCTGATGCGGCGTGCCCTACC
>JACRBO010000516.1 GCA_016219235.1 Chloroflexota bacterium | reverse complement strand
TCTGCTCGTTTTTACCCTCTCGCGAGAATCTACCGATGCAACAAAAACGCGGGGCTGATCGAAGATCGATCAGCCCCGCGACTGTTTACAGTACGATATTTACGGCTTGGTTGGCACGCGGTCCTGCCACGTCAGGAAGAAAACCGGATTGCGGCGCGCTTCCAGCCACGCTTCCTGCGCCTGCTGCTGGCGGCTGCTCATAAAGCTCGCGCTGATGGGCTGCACCGCCCGGTCCTGAACGAAGATCACATACCCCGCCGTGCCGGCCGCGTTGCTGTTGAACAGCGCGGTCTCACTGATGGGTGTCATGAACAAGGTCTCGGCAATCGTCGGGCCAAACTCGGTCGTGGCCGAGATTTCGTCTTTTGGCACCCAGTCAAACGTCTCAGACGCGATGACGGTCGTGATCGGGTAGGTGTTCGACACCACCGCTTGATAGACGGCATCGAACCCATCGGCGTTGACTGAGGCTGTCAGCGTGAACACATCCGTGAGATCGACACGAATGTACTTGAACTTGATCTGCTCGGTAATCGTCGGCACGGTCGAGGCGATGGCCTGGTTGACCCTCTCACCGATCAAGCGCAGCTCGACGATCTTGCGATAGTCGGCATCCGTCAACCCGGCCGAAGACAACACGCTCAGCTGCTCTTGATAAAGCGAGTCAAAGCCCTCTTTCGTGATCGGCGTGGCCGTCGGGAATGGGGTGCTGGTCGGCGTCGGGGTCTGCGTAATCGGCTCAGTCACCGTCGGCGTCGGGGCCGGGGTGCGCGTGGGCGCAGGCGTCGGCGGATTGCGCAGATAGCCCAAATCTTCTTCAAGGTAGACCTGCACCTCATCGGGCTGCACCGTCACGCCGAACTCGGGCGCGGCCTGCTTCAGCAATACTTCATCGACCATGCCGCTTAGCACTTGCGCGCCCAGGCCGCTGGCATCATCCAGCTGCGATTGATACTGCTGGGCCGACTGCTGATCGCCGAGCGCGACTGCACGCTGCACCTGCTGCTGCAGGGTCAGCCGCGCCAGCCGGACGCGATTCTGAAAATCGCGCGTGATAATCTGTTCGCCGTTGACGTTAGCCACCGGCTCATTCAAAATCAACACGTTTTCGCGCAAGAAACCAAAGCCCACAATGAGCACCAGCAGGGCAATCACGCCGCCGACGATCAACAGTATGGTGCGGCTTTGTTGAGCTTCACGCTCAAGGCGTGACAGATGCTTGCGCGACTGCGGTTCCTTCGGAATCTGCACGTGGCGGGAGGGAGGTGTCTTCGACATCGACAGACCCGCGTCAGCGTGAAGATTGGCCGACAAACGGCAGCATCGCCAGATGGCGGGCGCGTTTGATGGCCGTAGTCAGGTGCCGCTGATGGCGCGCGCAGGTGCCGGTCTGGCGGCGCGGGCGAATCTTGCCGCGCTCGCTGACGAAGCGGCGCAGCATATCGGCCTGCTTGTAGTCGATGCTCTTGACTTTGTCGACGCAGAACTGGCACACCTTGGGGCGTGGCGCGAATTTGCCGCCGCGCCGCTCGCCGCGCGGACCGCCGGCGCTGCGCGGGCCGCTCGGCCGCCGCTCGTACGACGAGGACGGCGACGGGGTTCTAACTTGTTCTTGATCAGCCATGATGAAAGTCCTCCGGGATCACTCCAGCCGATCGGCCTGTCACCGGCCGGCGGAGTGCCTGTCTAAAATGAAAAGGTCTCTTCGTCACCCGGCGTGAAATCGCCGAGTTGATCATCGCCCTCGCGTCGATCACTCAGCATGATCATTTCGTTGGCGACGATCTCGGTGCGGTAGTGCTTCTTGCCATCGGGATCATCCCAGCTGCGAGTTTGCAGCCGGCCCTCAACGTAGACCGTTTGGCCTTTGTGCAGATGCTGCTTGCAGATTTCGGCCAGGTTGCCCCAGGCGACCACGTTGAACCATTCGGTTTCTTCGCGCTTGTCGCCATCGCCGGCAACCCACGATCGATTGACGGCCACGCTGAACGCCGTAACCGGACGACCGTTAGGGGTATAGCGCATCTCGGGATCACGGCCTAACCGGCCGATGATCATGACTTTATTTAGTCCGCGGGTCATGCGCAGCCTCCCGGTGGGTAATCTAGTCGCCTGCGCGAATGATCAGGAAGCGCAGGATTTCTTCGCTCAAGCGCAGATCGCGCTCCAGCCCACCCAGCGCTTGCGAGGGCAAGTTAGCCAGGAATAACACGTACTGGCCTTCAGTGAGTTTGTTGATCGGGTAAGCCAGGCGACGGCGGCCCCAGATGTTGGTCTGGGTGATGGTGCCTCCGGCGGTCGTCAGCCAGCCCTTCACCTTATCGACGACTGCGGTGAAGGCGGTTTCGTCCATATCGGGGCGCACGACGAGGGTGACCTCATAAGGTCGGTTTACAGCCATATTGCTCCTTTCCACGGATTTGCCCCCGGTCCAACTTCGCCGGAGGCGGAAAGCGCACGCCTGTGTGATTTGGATTCAGGCGGCACAACGGCGCGAGATTGTAGCACACCGACAGTGATTTGACAAGGGGGCTGCGGAGCGATCTCGCAAGCAGAGTTTGTCGGACGCTTAGCAGAGCGGGCTTCGTGCGTAGCTACCACGCATCCGGCGGCGTGTCCTGTCTCAACGGGAGGCTGCGCACGGAGCGCCTATGCTGACTTTTTGCGCGCCCACGCCGCTGAATGTTGCCGGCTCGATCGAGTCTGGCGCAGCATAAAGCAGGTAAGTATCGACATAAATTGCAATTTTCTAATTGTCCATTCAGGAACAATATGCTTGACAATAGATCAAAATATGTTGTAGTATTACAGAGCGTTCTAGTCGTAACGTAAATCTGATCGATGATCTATTTGCGCGGTGACTCAAGAGCACGGTGCGCCACTGCAAAGCGGGCACAGGTGCTCTTTATTTCTGTCGTGTCAGGTGGCAGGCCGCGCCGTGAGGTAGGGACAGCAATTGGCAGCGAAAGTTAAAAGTACTAAAGACAAAGAACCAAAAGAACTCAAGGAATTGAAGGAACCGATCATCAAAGATGCTTTGATCGAGGAAGTGGTGACCAGCGCGGCCGAGGAGCAGCTGCTGACGATTGGCCGCGAGCGCGGCTATGTCACCTATGATGAGGTGCTGGAAGCGTTTCCCGAAGCGGAAACTAACATCGATCAACTGGACGAAATCTTCGCCACGCTGACCGAAAACGGCATTGAGTTAGGCGACGCGCCGGAAGAAGAAGGCCCGGAAGAAGAGGAGATCTCGGACGAGCTGGACGATGGCACCGTCGCCGCCATCGAAACCGACGACACGGTGGGGCTGTACCTCAAAGAGATCGGGCGCATTCCGCTGCTGATTGCCGAAGAAGAAGTGGCGCTGGCGAAGCGCATCGAGCGCGGCAAGAACGCGCTGAAGCGCCTGCAAAAAGATGGTATCACCGCCAAGAAAAAATTCGAACTCGAAGGCATTTTGCAGGATGCCAAGGCGGCGCGCGAACATCTGATCACCGCCAACTCCCGATTGGTCATCAGCGTCGCCAAGAAATATATCGGCCGCGGCGTGCCCTTTCTCGATCTGATCCAGGAAGGCAACATCGGCCTCATCCGCGCGGCGCGCAAGTTCGACTATCATCGCGGCCACAAGTTCAGCACGTATGCCACCTGGTGGATTCGGCAGGCGGTGACGCGCGCCATCGCCGATCAGGGGCGCACCATTCGTGTGCCCGTGCACATGGGTGATCAGATCAACAAGCTGATCCGCGTCAGCCACACCTTGACGCAAGAACTGGGCCGTGAACCTAACCCCGAAGAACTCGCGGGCGCGATGCAGGTACCGGTCAAGAAGGCCGAGCAGATGATCCAGGTCGCGCGCCGGCCCATCTCGTTGGAGACGCCTACCGACGAAGACGAAGACTCGGTGCTGGGCGACTTCATCATGGACGAGGATTCGGTCGCGCCGATCGAAGCTGTGACGATGAACATGCTGCGCGAACAGATCAGCGACATCCTCAACAGCTTGCCCCCGCGTGAGGTCCGCATTTTGCAGCTGCGCTATGGCCTGGTGGATGGGCAATCGTACACGCTGGAAGAAGTTGGCAAGAAACTGGGCGTCACGCGCGAGCGTGTGCGACAGATCGAAGCACAGGCTTTGTCGCGCTTGCGGCATCCCACGCACGCGCGCAAACTTAGAGATTACCTCAGAGAGTAACAACCTTGACCGGGCTTCGTAGCGAGAAGCTCGGTTTTGCCTTATGGACTCGATGTTTGATACAGGTCGCGCACCATCTCAGGTTGTTTGAAGGTATGCTATGACCTCGGATTTCATCACCGCCCTCACTTTGACCGAGCCGCGACTCTCCAGACTAAACGACTGCTTCTTGCAATTTGGCTGCAACCCGGACCAAAACATCAATCGGCTGGTCGCTTTGTGCGGCGACCAGCTTAACGCGACCTGCGCCTTGTACAATCAACTGCAAGGCCCTTTGCTATGCTCACTGGGCCAGTGGCAGACGCCTGCCGATTATCAAGCGGTCGATCAGGCCGACGGTCACATCTGTTATGACGTCATCCAGTGTGCGGCCGATTCGCCCATCGTGATTCGTAACCTCCCGGCCACGGTGTACCACCAAACCGATCCAAACGTGGCGCGCTACGATCTCCAAACGTATGTGGGCATCGCTGTCAAATGGAATCAGCAGGCTGTCGGTTCGCTGTGCGTCGTATTCCAATCGGATATTGACCTATGCGAGGATGACCTGCAATTGATGAGCATTATCGCTTCCGCGATCGGCATAGAAGAAGAACGCAAGCGCGCTCAGGCGGCACTGTGCAATAGTGAAGAACGTTTCCGCCTGATCGCCGAAAACGCCCCGGATTACATCTTGCTGCTGGAGCCGGCCGGTGAGATCAAGTTTATCAATCACGCCGGCAGTCTGCCACACGAGCAGATCATCGGCAGCAACTTGCTCGACTGGGTGCGTAGTGACCAGCGCGCGCACTTACAGGCTGCGCTCCAGACTGTTAAAGCTGGCTCTGCCATTGAGATTGATCTGCCGGCGCTCCTTGGCCAGAGCCGGGGTGAACGCTGGTTCAACGGCCGATTGGCCCCGCTCTACACCGACGGCGAAGTCACCAGTCTCGTCGCCGTCTGTACCGACATCACCGAGCGCAAGCAAGCCGAGGAGACGCAGCGCCAGTATGCGGCCGAATTGGAAGCGCAAAACGCGGAACTGGATGCCTTTGCTCACACCGTGGCGCATGACCTGAAAAACCCGGTGGGGCATATTGCCGGTTATTTGGAGTTATTGCAGTTGGACTATCAGCGCTTCTCGGATGAAGCGCGGCTGGACATCATCCAGCGCGCCACTGTCGCCACCAACCGGCTGGTAACCATCATTGACGAGCTGCTGCTCCTGTCTAGAATCCGTCAGACTGAGGTTCGGATGTATGCGCTGGCGATGGGCGGCATCGTCGCAACTGCTGTCGCGCGATTGTCCGAGCAGATCAGGTTGACGCACGCCACCCTCAGCCTGCCCGACATATGGCCCCGCGCGCTGGGGCACGCGCCATGGATCGAAGAAATCTGGGTCAACTATCTCAGCAATGCGCTTAAATACGGCGGCCAACCGCCGCGCATTGAATTGGGCTTCGATCAGCCCATCGACGGGAAACTCCGATTCTGGGTGCAAGACAACGGGCACGGCCTGTCCGCTGATGAGCAAGCACGGTTATTCATCCCGTTTACGCGCCTGTCGAAAACCGTCGCTCACGGCCATGGCCTGGGGTTGTCCATCGTGCGGCGCGTGGCTGAAAGGCTGGGCGGTGAGGCCGGGGTACAATCGGAACCCGGCCAAGGCGCGCGCTTCTACTTCACCCTGCGCCCCGCTACTGAGAGTGACGAGACGGATATCGCGCAGCGCGCCACCGGCAACAATGAATAGCCGAGACTTAGT
>JACRBO010000515.1 GCA_016219235.1 Chloroflexota bacterium | reverse complement strand
CGAAGCCGAGTTTGATCTAAAGTGTGCGGTGTTGAGCGGCGGGCAGAAGAAACTGATCGGGTTGGCGAAGTTGCTCATCACCCAGCCTGATCTGTTGTTGTTGGATGAGCCGGACAATCACCTCGACCTTGACGGCAAAGCGTTTCTGGAACACACCATCAACGACTATCACGGCGCGGTGGTCATCGTCTCGCACGATCGCTATTTGCTCGATCATGTGGTCGATGAGATCGCGGAACTGGAAGCTGGACAAGTAAACGTCTACGGCGGCTCGTACTCGGAATACGCTTACGAAAAGCAGATGCGCCTTGCTCGTGCCCAGCAGTTGTACGATGTGCAGCAGCGCGAGATCGGACGTTTGCAGGCCGCGGCCAAACAGTTGTTGATCTGGGGGCGGCAGTACGATAACGAAAAGTTCATCAAACGTGGCAAGGCCATCCTGGGCCGCATCGAGAAGATCGACCCGCTCGATCGGCCGGTGCTGGAACCGCGTCGCATGGACTTGCAAATCAACGGCTGGCGCGGCAGCAATAAAGTGCTGGAAATCAAGCAGTTGGCGAAGTCGTTTGCGACCGATACCATCTTCAAGCAACTGGACATGCTGATCCGGCACGGCGAGCGCGTGGGCCTGGTCGGGCCAAACGGCGCGGGCAAAAGCGTCTTGCTCAAGATCGTCCTGGGCGAGGTCGAACCCGATCGCGGCGAGGTGATCGTCGGGCCGAGTGTGACAATCGGGTATTACGCGCAGCAGCACGAAACGCTGGATCGATCGCAAACGCTCATCGACGTGATCCGCCACGCCAAATTGTGCAGCGAGGGCGAAGCCGTGGCCTTTCTGCGCAAGTTCCTGTTCACGTACGAGCAGACCCGCCAACGCATCGGGGATCTATCGGGCGGGGAGCGCAGCCGCCTGCAACTGGCGCTCTTGATGTTAAGCGGCGCGAACTGCCTGCTGTTGGACGAGCCGACGAACAACCTCGACATCGCTTCGGCCGAAGTGCTGGAGAACGCACTGGCGAATTTCGAGGGCACAGTGTTGTGCGTGTCGCACGATCGCTATTTCCTCGATCGCATCGCCACCCGCATCGTGGAGTTGGACGGCGGCCGCACCACGGACTTTGTGGGCAACTACTCGGACTACGCGGAGAAGCAGCCGCGCATCCGAACACCGTGAACTACAGCAGCCCGGCCTGGGTATGTTATACTCAAACCGGGCTGCTGTTATGGACCTCATTCCCGATCAAATCCTCAATAATCGCTATCACATCCTCGGCCTGCTGGGCACCGGCGGCATGGGGGCGGTGTATCACGCTCACGATCCGGTGCTCGATCGGGACGTGGCGATCAAGCAACTGCAAGTCGATCCGTTCTCGGGCGATCGACCGGAACAAATCCGGCAGCAGTTCTTGCGCGAGGCGCAGAGCCTGGCGGCGCTGCATCACCCCAATCTGCCGCGCGTCACCGACTATTTCACCGCGGACGATCAGCACTACCTGGTCATGGATTACATCGCGGGCCAGTCGCTGCAGGAGTTGGTGCAAACGTCGCGGCACGGCCTGCCTGAACGCCAGGTGCTGGACTGGGCCGATCAGTTGTTGTCGGCGCTGGAGTACATTCACCAGCACGGCCTCATTCACCGCGACATCAAGCCGTCCAACATCCGGCTCACGCCCGATGGCCGCATCTTCCTGGTGGACTTCGGCCTGGTCAAGCAGCGCGATGCGGCCAACCCGGGCACGATCAGTATGATCCGCGGCATCGGCACGCCGGAATACGCGCCGCCGGAACAATATGATGCCGGCACCGCCCACACCGATGAACGCTCGGACATCTTCGCGCTGGGTGCGACGCTGTACCATCTGTTGTCGGGTCACGCGCCAACCACCGTCTCGGTGCGCATGTCCGAACCGGCGCGTTTTCAGGCCCCGCGCGAACACAATCCCGCGCTCTCCCCTGATGTGGAGCGGGTGATTTTGCGCGCCATGGAGATCGAGCGCGCCAGGCGCTTTGCGAGCGCCAGCGATATGCGCCGCGCCCTGCAACTCGCCGGTCGATCAGACGTCGCTGAAAACGGCGGCACCACGCGGCTGCCACCGCCCGATCGAGCCGCGCATCTCACCGGCCGATCGCTGCCGCGTGCCGGACTGGTCGCTGTCGGTGTGCTGGTGTTGAGTGGCGTGTTAATCGTCATACTTGCTCTGCGCGGCAATTCGCCCCCGCCCGCTCCAACTGCGTTGCCCGCCCGCGCCGAAGTCAAAATCACCCGGCTGGAGGGCACCGGTGTGCCGGAAATCCTGGTGATTGAAAACAGCGGCAACGTCGCCCAGGATTTAAGCGGCTGGTACGTCGAAAGCACGATCGGGCCGCAGACCTACAACTTTCCGGGCGGCTACAAACTAGAGGCGGGCGGCGCCGTCCGCCTCGAGAGCTATACCGGCGCAAAGAACGATCCGCCCGGCACGCTGCTGTGGAGCGTCGATCCGATCTGGCGCAACTCCGGCGACAAGGCCGTGCTGCGCAACACCGCGGGCGCGGCCGTCAGCACGCAGTGCTATGGCGACGCTTGCCCGTAAATAAAAACCTGACAGGTCTTCGCGGCGTAGCTGCGCCGGGACCTGTCAGGTTTTAGATTACTGCTGAAGTGTGGTTACAGCCGCACGATCTGCCCCGTCCGCGCCGACTCCAGACAGGCCAGAATCAACGCCACGTTGTTGCGGCTGTCGTCCAATGGAATGCGCTGCGGCTTGCCGTCCAGCACCGCATTTTCCATATCCTCGATTTCGCCCTGATACAGCTGGCCCGCCCCCACTTCGATCTGCTCGCTGCGATCGCCGTAGTTCAGTGTGATAAACTCGCGATCGGCAGGCTTGAAGGGCGCGCCGATGAACATCGAGCCGCGGGTGCCAACCACTTCCATCCAGCAGCGATACGGGGTGTGGAAGCCGCTTTCAAACTGCGCCAGCAGCCCGTTGGCAAAGCGCATTTGTCCCACAAACACTTCGTCGACGCCGGAGGCGCTGGTGGTCTGCCAGCCCAGCACCTCGATCGGTTCCGCCTGCGCGATCAGGCGCGTAAAGCTGATCGGGTAGCAGCCCACATCCCAGATCGATCCGCCGCCATATTCGGGCACCCAGCGGATGTCGTCGGGGCGCGGCGAGAGATCGAATGTGAACACGCCCTTGATCGTCAACAGCTCACCCAGCGGCCTGTTCTTCAGCAATTCCAGCGCCTTCAACGTTTGCGGATGATGCTTATACATGAACGCTTCCGCGACGACGACGTGGTTCGCGCGCGCGGCCGCCATCACCCGATCGACCTCCGCCACCGTCAGCGCCAGCGGCTTTTCGCACAGCACGTGCTTGCCGGCCTCGGCGGCCTTGATCGTCCACTCTGCGTGCAGGTGATTCGGCAGCGGGTTGTAGATCACGTTGATGTCGGGATCGGCCAGCAGCGCTTCATACGATCCATACGCGCGTGGAATCTCGTGTTCGCGCGCATACGCCTCCGCCTTAACCTGATCGCGGCTGCCGACGCCCAGCAATTCTGATCGATGCGACAGGCGAATCGGCGGCATGACTGCGTGACTGATCCGTGCCGTGCTGAGCAAACCCCAGTACAACTTATTCATGATAGCTCCCTGGTGATAAGCCGTTGAGAAGACGGCTAAAGATGGTCAGTGAGATTCAGCGGCAGCCCAGGCCGCGTTGACCTCGACTTCGAAACCAGCCAGCAACACCGACGCGGCCTGTCGATCGCGCCCGTAGCTGCCCGCCACAGCGTATTGCTCACCCTGCAACGTCAACACCGTGATCGTCGTCGCCTGTGGATCGACGATCCAGTATTCGGAGATACCTGCCCGCGCATACTCGCGGCGTTTAGTGTCAACGTCCAGATGCCGATTATCCGGTGAGACGACTTCCAGGACAAGGTCAGGCGTTTCCCAGTATTGCTCATGGCGTCGATTCGCATGCTCGGCCAACATGACCATGACATCCGGCTCACGATACTTGCCCGGCCACAGCCGAACGCGCAGCGGCGCAACCAGCACCTTGCCTAAATTTGTTCGCTGAAGGAATGACTTTAAGAGTTCATACAGAAACAACACGATATTCTGATGACTTTCCGTTGGCATGGGCAGCACCTCAAGTTGGCCGTGAGAGAATTCGATCAGACGATTCGTCTCCAGCTCAAGATAATCCTCTTCGCTCCACGCCCCCTGATGCGGGAACAGTTCAGCCAGATCCCAGACGGGTTCACTTGTTTGAACCGGCGATGTTCGCAACATGCTGCACCTCGCTAACCTGCGGCTACCAACTCGCGCGCCTGCCGATCGGCGTTATACGACGAGCGCACCAGCGGCCCACTCTCTACCCAACGGAAGCCCAACTCCAGGCCGATCTGCTTGAGTTCGGCAAATTCTTCCAACGGCACGTAACGATCGATCGGGTGATGCTGTTTGCTCGGCTGCAAATACTGACCCAGCGTCAGGATGTCCACTTTCAAGTTCGCCAGGTCCCGCATCACCGTAATGACTTCCGCCTTCGTCTCACCCAGCCCCAGCATGATGCCGCTCTTGGTCAGCTGATTCGGGCTGAGACGTTTGGCGTTGCCCAGCGTTGCCATCGCCCAGTCGTAGTTATCCTGCGGTTGAATCTTCTTGAACAGGCTCGGCACCGTCTCGACGTTGTGATTGAGAATCTCAGGCGCAGCATCTGTCACCATTTTCAGTGCGTCGATGTTGCCCTTGAAATCCGGGATCAACACCTCGATGGTGCAGCCCGGCTGAGCCTCGCGGATGCGTTGAATGACCATCGCAAAGATCGGCGCGCCGCCGTCCTTGCGCTCGTCGCGATTGACCGACGTGATCACCGCATGCCGCAAATTCATGGCCTTGATGGCCTGCGCCACCCGATTGGGTTCGTCCCAGTCCATCGGCGCGGGGCGGCCCGTTTTGATGTCGCAGAACACGCATGAGCGCGTGCAGACATCGCCCATCATCAGGAAGGTTGCCGTGCCGCGCCCCCAGCATTCGCCGATATTGGGGCACAACGCTTCTTCGCACACAGTGTGCAGCGTCTTCACGCGCATCAGCCGCTTGAGTTCGTCATAGGTTTGCCCTTGCGGCGCGCGCACCTTCAGCCATTCCGGCCGGCGTTTGGGCTTGTTGTCTGCTTGAATCGCTTCGACTGCAATCACGTTATCCAATTTTTCCTCTATTCAATTGCAAACAGTTCGGCTACAGATACGCTGAAATCGGGCAACACCTCGCCGCCAGTCAACGTGTCCTCCGTGGACAATCGCTGCACGTCCGTCACCGAGTGATACGCGTACACTTGCCGGCGGCGCGGATCAGCTATCCAGACTAGTTTAACACCGATGCCAAAATACTCGTCCAACTTGTCCATTAAATCGTTCCAACGATCATCGGGCGACAGCACCTCGACCACCAGTTCCGGAGCCACATCCAGATAACTTTGCGATTTGACTTGTGCCATGCGGTGGTGTGACACAAATGCCGCATCGGCAGCGCGCACAGTGTCAGGATTGCGCCCGGTGTAGATGCCGACCTCGCCGACAAACACGCGCCCCAGTTTATTCTTGCGAACATGCGCCCGCAGTGCTGCATAGAAGTTTCCCTCGTAATCAGCGTGAGAATAACCTGTTGGCGACATGTAAACGATTTCTCCTTTCACCAGTTCGCTGCGGCCAATGTCGCCCAACCGGGCCAATTCCTCGCCCGTGGGCAAACTCTTTTCGGCAACATCCACCTGCGGAGACATCAGTTGCACGGCCATCATGCCACCTCGCTTTCTACGCCAATTCTACGCCATCGCCATCAAACCGGCAATGCCCGTCACGGCACGGGCTGAATCACGCTGCCGCCCAGGTGCGCCTCGTCAGCCAGACACTTCACGCCGTCGATGTAACAGATCGAATCGGCGTATGGCTCATCGGTATCCGCATACTCCGCGCCAAAGCCACCTGACGCACTCAGGTTAAAGAATCGCAATGGCCGTCCGTCCGCCGAACATGCCTTCGCCGCACACATCGCGCACGCGTAACGCGGATAACGCGCCATCGGCATCACGGCTGCACCGCAAATGGGGCAGAATTGCTCACTCGTCGTCATGATAGTGAATGGGCGCAGGCTGCAATAGCAGATCGCGCCGGTCGCCCCAGCGATGCAGGAAGCGATAGAAATTTCGCTTGCTCTTGCGCTCGCGCTCATCGGGCGGCGTGCCATACCACAGGCGATGCTCATGCTCGATCGTGCGCGTCTTAATTTCAGGCAAAATGATCAAGCGTTGACCTCGATCCGAGAAACGCAAACTGAAATCCAGATCGACGTGTCGATAAAAACGGTATTTCTCATCCAGCAACCCCACCCGATTGAGATCGCTGCGCCTGAAGGCCATCAGGTAGGCCTCAACTACATCCACATCCGGCCCGGCTGCTGATTCAAAGTTGCGCAAATCGCCCGAGGTGATGCCCCAGCCGCCGCACACGCCGACTTCAGGATCACCCAATGCGTCGGCAATCGGCGCAAAGATGTCGCCGTTGACTTCAATGTGATTACCCAACATGATCACGATGCGGCCTTCACTGATCATCAGCCCCGCATTACGACCGGCCCCCTCGCCCACCCAGTGATCGATCCACAACGGCTTGATGATCTCCGGGTGTGCCTCAGCCAGTTTTGCAACCACTTCTGCTGTGCCGTCGCTGGAACCGTTGTCAATCAGCACGATTTCATACGATCGATTGGGCGCGTGCTTCAAGATCGCCGCCACGCCGCGCTCGATCTCGTCGGCGTTGTCCCACGCCAGCAAGTTGATCGAAAACTCGACGCGATCGGGTTCGCTCAAACGCGACTTGATCTCATGCAGATTTGTAATCAGACCTGGGCGGGTTTGCGGTTCGCCCGCGCCGCGATAGCGTGCGTAACCATCATGACGTGTATCAAGCACTCGAAAACCTTCTACCTCGATCAACTTGCGCACTTGATCGCCGCGTGAATAGGCCTGATTCTCGCGGAAAGCATTGTGCGCCCCGATCAGCCCCGCAATGCGATCGGGGAGTTCACGGTGCTGCATAAGCCAGTCGCGCAATCCGAAGCCCAGCACTTCGTCGAAATTCAACAGCAGATACAACTTGCTGCCTGTAGGCATGTTCGATTTCAACATAGCCCACGTCGTCGCCAACGCCTGCGGCATATTCACATCGTCGGCCAATGCCGCATCAAACGCATGCCGATGTTCAGCCTCGGCCCACTCCTCACGTGCAATCCAAGCACGATCCAGCTCGATAACGCGCTCACGCAGTCGGCCCAATGCATGCTGCGCGCCGCGCAAAGCATCAAAGGTGAAGTTCAAGCGCGTACGATAGTGTGCAGTCGCGTACAGATACCGCAGCGCGATCGGATCATAGCCGCGCGCGATCAAATCGACGAGGCGATAATCATTGCGCGTGGACTTCGCCATCTTCAGGCCGTCGACCAGCAGATGCTGGCCGTGTACCCAGTAGTTGACGAAGGCGTGGCCCGTTGCGCCTTCACTCTGCGCGATCTCATCTTCGTGATGGGGAAAGATCAGATCGACGCCGCCGGTGTGAATGTCGAGCTGCTCGCCCAGATGCTTGAACGACATCGCGCTGCACTCGATGTGCCAGCCGGGGAAGCCCTCGCCCCACGGGCTGGCCCACTTCATCTCACGGCCCGGTTCGGCCGCTTTCCACAGGGCGAAGTCTTCTGCGGCCTGCTTGTCTGTCGCCACTTCGCCGCGCACGCCACCGATTAAGTTAGCCACCTCGTTGTGCGATAACCGACCGTATTGCGGAAAAGCCGACACGTCAAAATAGATCGTGCCGTCGGCCTCGTAGGCCAATCGGTTGGCGATGAGCCGCTGCGTGATCTCAATCATCTCCGG
>JACRBO010000514.1 GCA_016219235.1 Chloroflexota bacterium | reverse complement strand
GGCAATTGCCTGAGAAGTTCCGGTTGCAGCGCCAGCGGCAGCCACAGCACGATGATCACCAACATCATCAAGTGCGCCGCGTAACCGCTCAGGTACATCAGGCCGCCCGCTTTTTGCACGGGCGACAACTTCGAGCGCAGCAGCGGCAGGCTCAACTTGCGCAAACACTGCGCGCCGCCCTTGGCCCAGCGGCCATGCTGGCTCTTGATGTTAGCGATGTACTCCGGTTCTTCCTGTGGCACGGTCACGTCCGGCGCAAACGCCGATTGCCAGCCCGCCATCGCCGCGCGCAAACTCAAATCCATGTCCTCGCACAGCGTATCGCCCTGCCAGCCGCCGCTCGTCTCGATGCACGTCCGCCGCCAGATACCGGCCGACCCGTTGAAGATCATCGGCAGACCCGATCGATTGCGCGCCGACTGCTCGATGATGAAGTGCCCGTCCACGCCGATGGCGAGCGCTTGAGCAAAAGGCGAAGTCGTCGGCAGATGATCCCAGCGAGCCTGCGCAAACCCGATCGAATCATTGACGAAATAGGGCAGCATGAGGCGCAGGTAATCGGGCGCGGGCACGAAGTCTGCATCGAAGATGGCGATGAATTCACCGGTGGCCGACTTCAAGCCGTTCGCCAACGCGCCCGCCTTAAAGCCGTCCCGCTGCGTCCGATGAATCAACTCGATGTTCAGGCCGCACGCCCGATGGGCCTCTACCCGCGATCGGGCCAGCGCCGTCGTCCGATCGGTGGAATCGTCCAGCACCTGAATTTGCAGCCGATCGCGCGGCCAATCGAGGCTGGCCGCCGCGTCGATCACGCGCTCGACGACGGTCGGTTCGTTGTAGAGTGGTAACTGCACCGTCACGTGTGGTAGCGTGGTCAGCGCCATCGTGCGCGGCGCATCGTTGCGATGCCGCCACGCCTGAATCACCAGCAGCAGCACGTGCAGGCCGTACACCGCCAGCCATGTGGCCGCTATTGAGTAAAGCACAACAATCAGCATAACCATCCTTCATCACAGAAGACCTGTCAGGTTGTGCAAGAATCGTCTGGTGGATAGGGACAGCGCGCGCCACCTGACAGGTCTGTGAGTCAAATAAACGAAACCGCGACGTGGGTCGCGGTCTCGATCAAGTGCGGCGAATTATAGCAGGGTGAGGCGGGTTGGCAACTGTACCCGGTTCAGGTCACCGTGCCTACCGACTGGGTCTTGTGGCGCGGTTTGATGCGCGCAAGTTCCTGGCGTTCGGTGTGCCGGGCGTGATACAAGTCCCACCGAAGTTGCAGGTTTAGCCAAAAATCGGGCGACATGCCAAAGAACTTACTCAGACGCAAGGCCACGCCTGGCGTGACACTGCGTCGGCAGTTGACGATCTCGTTAAGCCGTTGATAGGGCACGTGAATAGCGTCGGCCAACTCGCGCTGGCTGATGCTTAACGGCGTCAGGAATTCTTCGAGCAGCATTTCGCCCGGATGGGTAGGTGTGCGATGAGTGGGGATTCGGACCATGTGTCACCTAACCTGGGTCAATTAGTGGTAGTCAACAATTTCAACGTCATCAGGGCCGAGTTCTGTCCATGTAAAACAAATGCGATATTGATCATTGATGCGCAGGCTGTATTGTCCGCGACGATCGCCTGACAAGACTTCCAACCGATTGCCCGGCGGAAAACGCAGTTCATCCAGGGTCACCACCGAGTCCAGCTGATCAAGTTTGCGAGCCGCCACTTTCCACCGAGTGGGCGGACACGACTTGCGCGCCTCGCGAGAATTTTCGCCGTTGAAAATGTGGGCCGTGCCTTCACTTCCAAACGAACGAATCATGAACAGATGATAGCACGGAAACAGATCGGCTTCAAGCGATTTAGCAGCAGATTACGAGCGCACGGCTTCAAACGTGATAGTGAATATTGTGCCCTTCCCCGGCGTGGAGGTCACCGTCAGCGTGCCGCCGTGCGCCTCCACAATGGCTTTGGCGATGGCAAGGCCCAGCCCGGATGAATCGTCGTTGTCGCGTTGACGGGCTTTGTCGGTGCGGTAAAAGCGATCGAAGATGAAGGGTAGATCGTCGGGATCGATGCCGCTGCCGGTGTCGCTGACGATCAGCTGGACGTGTTGACCGAGCGCTTTCGCCGCCAGAACGATCTCGCCTGTGGTCGTGTGATGCAGCGCGTTGGAGACGAGGTTGTTGAGGACTTGCGTCAGCCGATCGGTATCAACCGAAATGGAGGGCAAATTATCGGCGGGCGCATCGACGCGCAGGGTTACGCCCTGCTGCTGCGCCTGCACGATGTAGGCCAGGCCGGTGCGCTCCAGCAGCGCCAACGGATCAACGGCGCGGCGGTTGAGCGACAGTTCGCCCGCATCGGCCAGTGACAGCATGCGCAGATCGTCGACGAGGCGCTGCAAGTGGACGACTTCGCCGTGCATGATGCGGTACAACCTGGCCGAGCCTTGCAAGCGATCGTCCTTCAAGCCTTCGGTGTAGCCGCGCAAAATGCTCAACGGCGTGCGTAGATCGTGCGCCAGATCGGCCGTCATCTGCTTGCGCAGCTGCGACGCCCGGGCCAGATCGGCGCTCATGTGATTGAACGAGGTCGCCAGTTCGCCCAATTCATCGCGCGAGCGGACGTTGACGCGTTGATCGAGTTGGCCGCCCGCCATTGCTTTAGTGGCGACGGTCAGTTCGCGGACCGGTCGAGTCAGCGTTCGCGCGAAGAGGCCGCCTAACACGACGGCCAGCAAGGCAGCCATCAAGACGCTCGTGATCGTGGCAGATGCCAGCCGCTGCAAGAAGTCGGTTTCGGGCGGTTGAGCGGACGGCGGGTCTTTGGAATATTCTTTGCCGGAGACCAGTAGCATGTAACCGACAGTCTGATCATTAACGGTGATCGGCGTGCTGCCGCTGATCTGATCGGACGATAGTCTCTCGCCGACGGCGTAACCGTGATTGCCCAGCACCACCACGCGATTGGCATCGACCAGCGCGACGCTGCGACTGTAGAAACTCAGCGGTGGCCGATTGCCGAGTGACTGCTCAACACCCGTCCACGCGCCCGCTTGAGCGTAATAGTCCTTTAAGGCATCTTCCAGCACGGCCTGATCGCGCACCGATAGAAATCGATCGAACTCGGATTGGGTGCGCAAACTGATCAACAGCGACGCCAACAGCACGCTGCTGACACCGACGATCAAGAAGGCCAGCATGAGTTTCCAGGCGAGTGAGCGCATAGGTAAGCTGATTGAATGGTCAGGACGCTGATTTTGAATAAGTCGTCATTGCGAGC
>JACRBO010000513.1 GCA_016219235.1 Chloroflexota bacterium | reverse complement strand
GTCAGCGGACACCCCGTGCAACGGGTGGCAGTTGTGAAGTGTCGCCAGCTTCACAGCTGCCACCCGCTGTTGTTTCCTCGTGTGCATGGCGCAGGCGCAGCCTGGTCAGCCAGTCCCAGCCGAGCCGGAAGTAACTCGGGGTGCGCCGCTACGTCGCTATCGCTGGCATCCCCGGTGCGCGGGTGTAGCCTGTCTTCTCGACCTTGCCACACCGGCATAGTTGATCGGGCAGGCGATTGGCCGCCGGGGCAACTTCGCCCATCAAGAAGGGTATAGTCCGCTTGCGGTTTGACGCTCAAGCCAGCGTTAAGGATAAAACAAGTTGTCACATTCTGGCGCTGGCGGCATCTAAGGAATTGAACGAATCAATCGGTTCAAATTCAATGCGGGAGCACTCGCATGTCTCTTCTCAATTCTGAACTTCAAGAACAGGTCCGTCAGGCGCTGGCGGCCATGACCGGGCCGGTCAAAGTCGTATTGTTCACGCAGGGTGCAGACAACGCGCCGGGCGTCGGCGCGCTGGAGTGTGACTATTGTACGGAAGCGCGTCAACTCATCGAAGAAGTCGCGGCCCTATCTGATCGGATCGCGCTCGAAGTGCGCGACCTGATGGCCGACGCCCCGCTGGCCGCGCACTATCACATCGACAAGATTCCGGCGCTGGCGATCCTGGCGGATGGTCCTGCGCCGAAAGACTATGGCATTCGCCTGTACGGCGTGCCCGCCGGCTACGAATTCAGTACGTTGATTGAAGATTTATTGCTGGTCAGCCGGCGCGAGACGGGCCTGAGCGCGAAAACGATCGATGAATTGAAGCGCCTCACGCAACCCGTTCACATTCAAGTTTACGTGACACCGACTTGTCCCTATTGCCCGCGAGCGGTGGTGCTGGCGCATCGACTGGCGCTGGCCAGTGATTTGATCACCGCCGACATGGTGGAAGCCAACGAGTTTCCGCACCTGTCGAACAAGTATCAAGTCTATGGCGTACCCCGCACGGTGATTGACGATGTGCTGCACGTCGAGGGCGCGCTGCCGGAAACGGCGCTGGTGACGGAGTTGTTGAAAGTGTTAGATACCGCCGAAATGCAGCGCTTGCGCACCGGGTGGGAAGCAGCGCTGAATTAAACCAGTGGAACTCACTATGGACTTCGACTTCAATCTCAATTCAAGCGATACGACCGACTACGATGTCGTGATCATCGGCGTGGTGCTGGTACTGTCTTTCTCCGCACCCAACGTGAGCATCGGCCCGGCGAAAATCGGCCAACCCATTGCCGATTTCACGTTGACCGACATCAATGGTGTGACGCACAAAATCAGCGACTACAAAGGCCGCCCGGTATTGATCAATGCCTGGGCCACGTGGTGCCCGCCGTGCCGCGCCGAAATGCCCGACCTGCACGCCTTCTACCTGAAGCATCAGGCGGAGGGCTTTGAAATGTTAGCCGTCAATTCGGGTGAATCGCAGTCGGTCGTGGCGAATTTCATCCAGCAGCTGGGCTTTACGTTTCCGGCGTTGCTCGATCCCAACAAAGCGGTGCTGGACGGGCTGGGCATCAACGGTCTGCCCACTTCAATTTTGGTGGGGCGCGACGGCACCGTGAAATACATTCATGTCGGCGGGTTGACGCCGGAAATGATCAATACGCAACTCGCGGCCTTGATCGCGCCATAACCCCAACCAGGCAATCCTTCTTCCTCGTTCACCGGGTCCGATCAATGTTAGGCGCATTGATCGGACCCGGTGGCAGCTACTGTGCTGTGACCATCGGCGCGTCGGTCAAGAAGGGCTCGGGCAAGCAGTCATTGTGGCCCACCGCCGCCACCACCACTGCCTGACGGCGTCGCTTGCGGCTCGCCATTACCTGATGGCGTGGCTTGAGGCTCGCCGTTGCCGGACTGAGGTGTGGGTTGTGGGCCGTATTCGTGACCATCGCCGCCGCCGATAGGTGTAGCGACGGGCTGCGTCGTCGCACCTTGATTGGGCGTAGCCTGTGGCGCAGATGTTGCTTGCGGACCTGGGCCGTAACTATTGCCTTGCGGCGTGCCACTGTTTGGTGTGTGAGTCGCTGGCGGTGTGTGTGTGCCCGGCGGTGTGTGTGATGGCGCAGGCGTCCGCGTCGGTTGCGGCGTATGCGACGGCATGAGCGTGTGAGCAGGCGCGGGCGTATGAGAGGTGGCCGGGCCGTTTGGCGTGGGCTGCTCGATCGGACGCCCCGGCCCAAAGCGCGACCGGAAAGCTGCCGGATCACTTTGCCCCAATTGTGCCATCGCCTGCATCTGACTGAGTGTCTGCGTGGCGGTGCGCAGGCCGCGATCGTCCGGGGCGTTGGCTTGCACTTGCGCCAGCGCCTGGGCCTGGGCCATGATGCGTGCTTCGATCTGTTGCATCGCCGTTTGCAAAGCTGCACTGTCGAGTTGCGCGGCGGTTTGCAGCGCGGCCTGCAACTGCGTTTGCAACTGCACCGGGGTGTCATCGGGAATGGCGCGTTGTTGCGCGATCAACTGCTGCATTTCCTGCGTGCGGGTCTGCGCCAGTTCCAGATGCAGATCGATCTGCGTCTGCGGATCGGCTGTCAATGCGACGCGCACCTCCTCGACGAACAATTTGACGGGGTGCAGGCCGTCGCCGGGCAGACTGCTCTGGGCCGCCACGGTGGTCGCGCCCGCGCCGCCCACCATCAACGTGACAATCAACATGACTTTCGCTAACAACACCATGGGTGACCTCGCTGGTTTGAAGAATGACTTCCAACCAGTAAGACGCGCGTGATCGGGCGCGGATACGGCGTGCCCCGGCACGGCGTGC
Source organism: Chloroflexota bacterium (assembly GCA_016219235.1). Next base: position 2,164 of record JACRBO010000513.1, on the reverse strand, counting down.
CCCGGCACGGCGTGCCCCGGCACGGCGCGCCCCGGCACGGTTTGCCCTGGGACGGCGCGTAACTGGGCCGCTTCATTCAGAAACGCCTGCAACCCCGATCGCGCCGCGGCGTCCGATCGAGCGGGCACCGGCCGCAGCGACTCTAATTGCGGTAGAACATCCATTGGATCACTCATATCAATTCCCCGATCTGTTCCGGCGTTAAGATGCGGCGCATCGAATCGAGCGCGCGATGTTGCAGGGACTTGATCGCGCCAACGGGCTTATCGAGCGCCGCCGCAACTTCTTCATTACTTAGCCCCTCAAAGTATTTCAACAAGATCACCTGACGTTGATCGGCCGTGAGTTTCCACAGGGCCGATCGGGCGCGGGTCTGCGCGATGAGCTGCGCCGCCGTTTCGGCGGGATCGTCATCGGCGGCGGCCAATGTTTCGTCCAGTTCGGCTTCGGGCAGCGGGCTGCGCCGGTAGCGATCGACCACCAGGTTGTGGGCGATGCGGTACAGATAGGCCGAGAGATGATCGCGCGGACCATGATGATGTTGCAGCGCCAACAACAATCGGTGGAACGTCTCGGCAACGATGTCTTCCGCATCGCGGGTGTTGCCCAGCAGCCGGTAGGCGTAACGATACAGCGGGGGACTGAGGGCTTCGTAAATCTCGGTCAGCGCCGCCGGATCGAGTTGATACGCTTTCGGCAACCACGCATCGAGTGATTTGATCATCGGTCATCCAGTAAGACGCGCGGCGCACCGGATAGATACGGAGCCAACGCGCAGTTTCTGGTTTTACTCTAGCGCTTACCTGTGGAGATTTGATGAAGATGGCTCTTCTGGGTTGAGCGGGATTATTAGCACATGCTCCCGGCGGACGGTCACATCCGCCGTTCAAGAGCGCTGGATGTGACCATCCAGCGAGAGCAATTCCCGTTGAAGTCGGAAGACCCATGAAGATCAGTCCCAGCCGATCGCATAATTGTTTTGATCGATAGGTCGTATCTGCGCCGGGCCAGCGGCGTCTTACTCAATAGCCGGATACCGATGTATCGAAAAAACATTCAAATTAGGAGGTAGGGGCAGGTGCGCACGGGTGAACCGGTGTCGCTGCAATATCGATTGGGCGTGGAGACCGATGTGCCGCCCGGCACCGTCATCACGAACGGTGCGATGCTGCGCTGGAGCAACGGCGAGATGCAGTTGGGGCCGGTGACCACCGTGGTGACGATGCCACAGTATGCGCATCTGTTTGACCCGAACGGCGGTCAGTGGCAGCACGCTTACGGCGTCGATCTGGATGTGCCGCCGCACGCCGTGTCGGAGACGACGCGCTTTCAGTTCCGCGAGATGAGCCAGACGGAGATCATCAGCGGGCCGCCGGGGCGGCTGTATGCCCATCGGGCCTTTGAACTGACCGCCTTCCGCTTTGGCGAAGTGCATCAATTTGGGCAGCCGATCACGATCACACTGCATTACAGCGATACGGATGTGAGCGGTTTGAAGCAAGAGACGCTGCGGCTGTGGTATCGCAACAGCGCGGGTGAGCCGTGGGCCGTGTTGGGCGAGCCGGTACGAATCATGAGCGGCACGCTGGCGTTTACAACAACGCACTTTACGGAGTTCGCGTTGTTTGCAGAAGGGGCGTACAAAGTGCAGTTACCGTTATTGAGCCGCTAACTGACGGCACACCCGATCGACCAATAACACCGCGTGGCCCGTCATTTGACGGGCCACGCGCGTTGTCTGTGAGGGGCGATTAGCCGGCGGCACGCGTCGTCAGCAAGTCGATCACGGCGTCGAAGAGCGCGGTCTTGGCCGCTTGCCCTGCGCCGCTGCTGGTGGGTGTGCCCAGCGCGGTGGCTGCGGTGCGCGTCGCCTCTTTATCCGTCGACGAAATGCTGCTGCCACTGCCTGCTGCCTTTGTCACACCCGGCACAGGCGTCGGCATGACGATGCCTTTCTCCGCGTAAAACGCGTTGAGTTGCGCTGAGGTGAGTTGCAGCGCGCCGATGGCCTGCAATTGCGCGGGTTGCAGCGCCTCCACGATCTGATTCTGAACGGCGGTCAATTCTTCTTCGGCCGTTGTCGTGGTGCCGCTCAACGCGACGATGGCCTGCCACAACGGCAGCAGGGCTTTGGCCTGTTCAGCCGTGACGGCATTGGCCGTGC
>JACRBO010000510.1 GCA_016219235.1 Chloroflexota bacterium | reverse complement strand
GCGCTGCGCGGTCTGCCAGGCTCCGATCGGCTGATCGAGTATGAGATCGCCCTCGATCGCTTCTTTGCGACGCACGCCTGTCTGGCTATCTGCCAGTACGATCGGCGCCGCTTCAGCCCGGCGATGTTACTGCACGTGATCGAAGTTCATCCGCTGCTGATCGTCGGCGCCGAAGTGTGCGATAACTTCTACTTCGTGCCGTCCGATGATGTTGCCCGGCCCGATCGCGCCGAGCGGCAGTTGGCGCGCCAGCTGAATACGCTGGCCGAGCGCCGCCGGCTGGAGGCGGAACTGCGACAACATCGCCGCCGCCTGGAGCAGGAGGTCCTTAGCCGCACGCGCGATCTGGAAGAGACTAATCAACAGCTGCGCCGCGAAGTCGATCAGCACCGGCAGACCGCCGAGGCTTTGCGCCAGAGCGCCGCCTTTTTGAAGCAGACCCAGCAGATTACGCAGGTGGGCGGCTGGGAATACAACACGACCACCCGGCGAGTGATCTGGAGCGACGAAGCCTACCGCATTCACGAAGTCGGCGCCGACTTCAACCCCGACGACATCAGCCGGGCCATCAGTTTCTACGCGCCGCACGATCAGGCCCGGATCGATCGTGCTTTCTGGCGCGCGGTTGAGCACGGTGAACCTTACGATCTGGAATTGCAATTCATCAGCGCCACGGGCCGGATCAAATGGGTCAGAACCATGGGGCAGGCCGACCTGGTTGCCGGTCACGTCAGCCGCGTCTTCGGCAACATCATGGACATCACCGAGCGCAAACGCGCCGAACAGACGTTGCAGGCGCGGCTGCGATTGGCGCATTTTGCGGTCGATCACTCTTTACGAGAACTGCTGGTTGCCACGCTCGACGAAGCCGGGCAGCTCACCGGCAGCCCGATCGGTTTCTATCACTTCCTCGACGCCGATCAACAGACCCTGACCTTGCAAGCCTGGTCCACGCGCACCACCGCCGAATTTTGCACCGCCTCCGGCCAGGGGCAACATTACAGCATCGATCAGGCGGGTGTCTGGGTAGATTGTGTCCGCGAACGCCGCCCCATCATTCACAACGACTACGCCGCGCTGTCGGCTGAGCGTCGCAAGGGTTTGCCACCCGGTCATGCGCACGTCGAGCGTGAACTCGTGGTGCCGGTGTTTCGCAGCGGCCTGATCGTCGCGATTCTGGGCATGGGCAACAAACCGCAGCCCTACGACGATCAAGACACGGCGACGGTCTCGCTACTGGCCGACCTGGCCTGGGAAGTCGCCGAACGCAAACTGGCCGAAGCCGCGCAGCGTGAAAGTGAAGAGAACTATCGCAGCCTGTTTCAAAACGCCTCGATCGGCATCTTTCATTCGCTGCCAGAGGGCCGCTTTCTGCGCGTCAACCCGGCGCTGGCCGCTATGCTGGGCTATGCTTCACCGGAAGAGATGGTTTCGACCGTCACCGATATTCGCACTCAAATCTACCTCGACTCCAACCGACATGCTGCCCTGCTGGGGGCCACCTTGCAACGCGAAGGCTGGGTCTACACGGAAAATCGCTATCGTCGCAAAGACGGCAGCGTCTTGATCGGCAATCTGGCCGTGCGGAAGGTGCTGCACGCCGATGGCCGCCTGGCTTACCTGGAGGGTTTTGTCGAAGACGTTACCGAGCGCCAGCGCATGGCCGAGGCGGAGCGCCAGCAACAGGCGCTGGCTGAAGCGCTACGCGACACGGCCACCGTGCTGAACAGCACCCTCAATCTGGACGAAGTACTCGATCGCATCCTGCTGGGCATCGGCCGGGTGGTGCCGCACGAGGCCGTCAGTCTCATGCTCCTGGACGCCGATCAGGCTGTGGCGCGCGTGGCGCGTTATCGCGGCTATGCGACTCCCGGCACTGAAACGCTCGTGGGCGGCTTGCAGTTTGAGCTGGCTGATGCCCTCAATCTCAAGACGTTGTCGGAGACCCGGCGACCGCTCGTCATCGCCGATGTTCACGAGTATCCGGGTTGGCTCAGCGTGCCGGGTCGTGACTGGATTCGATCGTATGCGGGAGTGCCGATTCGCAGTCGAGATCAGGTCGTGGGTTTTCTAAACCTGTGCAGCGCCACGCCCGGCTTCTATACGGAGGCGCAGGCTGAGCGTTTGCAGGCCTTTGCCGATCAGGCCGCGATTGCCGTGGAAAACGCGCAGCTGCATGCCCGCATCCAGACGCACGTGGACGAACTGGAAGAGCGCGTGGCCGAACGAACCCGCGAATTGACCGACGCCAACCTCCGCCTGACCGAACTCGATCGATTGAAGGACGGATTTATCTCGCGCATCAGCCACGAACTGCGCACACCCCTGACCAGCATTCGAATCTATCTCGATTTGCTGGAGAACGGCAAAGCCGAGAAGCGCGAGAAATATCTGCGCACGCTGAACGAACAGTCGGAACGCCTGCAGGGCTTGATCGAAAGCCTGCTGGACGTCGCGCGGCTGAACGTGAGCAAAGACGACGGTCAACTGCATCCGATCAATCTCAACCATGCGGCGAGCGAACTGGTGAGCGGCAGTCAGACCGCGGCTGCCCGGCACGGCCTGACGTTGACCCTGGAGTTGGCCGCTGATCTGCCGCCCGTCCAGGCCGATGCCGTGTTGCTGCCCCAGGCGCTGTCGCCCATCATGAGCAACGCGTTGACCTATACTCCGGCAGGCGGCACGCTAACGGTGGGCACTGGCGTGCAGGCAGCCGACGGGCAGGACTGGGGCACGCTGACCGTGCGCGACACCGGCCCCGGCATCGATCCGGCTGAAACGAAGTTGATCTTCGATCGGTTCTATCGCGGCGCGGCCGCGCGCGATTATAAGACGCCGGGCGCGGGCCTGGGATTGTCCATCAGCCGCGACCTCATCGAGAAATGCGGCGGACACATCACCGTGGAGAGTACACCGGGGCAGGGGGCGGCGTTTACGGTGTGGCTGCCGTTGGCTTGAGTTAGCGCATGTACATCATGGGAGCGGCACGTTATCACCTGACACGTAGACTCGGATAGCGGCTTCACCGTTGAGGGGGCATTTGTATTCGCAGATGCCGCAGCCGATGCACTT
>JACRBO010000509.1 GCA_016219235.1 Chloroflexota bacterium | reverse complement strand
TTAGTCGCGGCATCAAGGCGGGTTTGGAGATCGGTGTGTTGTTCGGTAGCTTGCTCAAAGGCCAGCTGGCGTGCAGCAGCTAACTGCTGCACGGCCTCCAACTCGATACGCTGGGCTGACAGTTCGGCTTTGAGTTGATCGAGCGCTGTCTGACGTTCGGTAGACAGGCGGTTAATGTCGTCGGCGTGGACTTGCAACTCGGTGTACCGCACCGTGAGTTGATCCAGGTTGGTTTGCTGGGCGGTGAGGGCGCGCTGCGCGGCGTCGTGTTCGGCCTGAAGCGCCGTGTATTGACGGGCTTGCTGCGCGATCTGGGCCTCGCGTTCGGCCAGCGCGCGCTGAGACACCGCCAGCTGATTGGCCGAAGCGGCTCGATCGTGCTGAGATTGATCGAGTGCTGTGTCCCGCTCGGCCAACGCTTGTCGCGTCGCCTGCAACTCTGCTTGCGTGCGAGTACGCTCGGCGGTCAACCGATCGAGCACCGCCTGCTGCTCGGTGGCAGTCTGATGCGCGGTCTGGAAGCGCGTTTGCAGATCGGCCTGATGGGTGGTGAGTTGCTCGTAGGCCGTCTGCCGTTCCGACAGGCGGGTCTGCACTTCGGCGTGCTGCGCATTGAGCTGCGTCAGGCGGCCATTGACCTCATCAAACCGCGTTTCCAGCGACACATACTGCTGCTGTTTGGCTGTCAGGTTGCCCAGCGCCACATCGCGGTCTTGGACGGTCTGCGAATAGGCCGATTGCAAACCGGCCTGCGTAGCGCGCAAGTGGCCCTGTTCGGAATTAAGCCGCGACAGTTCGTGGCGATCCTGGCCGTGGAGAAACCACAGCCACAACGCCAACAACGCAAATCCGACCATCAGTGCTATCAACAACGGCTGGTCCACGAGTTGTCCTCCGTGAAGTGAGATGAGTGATCGGTCGCTATTATACTCGCGTCAGGCGGCGAGCAACCTTAAAATTCGGTGTCTTGACAAATTGTCCCGCTTGCAGATAATTTAGCGCACAGGCGATGACGGAGATAAGTACGCGGACAGGCGCCCGCCAGGGATTCGGGGTCATGACTGCAAACCCCGATCGGAATGCAGCCGCTGAAGTTCACTCCCCAGCCGAAGGGTGAAAGCAATTCATAATGCATAGTTCATAATTCATAATGCATATAGATCCGGAGATCGGGCCGAACTATGCACTATGACTTAAGCATTATGAATTGCCGTTAGTCTTCTCCGCCAGTCCAGCGTTATCCGGACAGCCGATGATGGTCGGCGCGCCGATAGTGATCGGCGACAAAGTGGACCGAAGATGATTCGGTCAATCAGGGTGGTACCACGGGAGATCGCGCTCTCGTCCCTTTGCGGATGAGGGCGTTTTCTATTTTTGATTACTGACTTTGGATTGTAGATTGATGATGCAATACGGGAGGCAAAGATGCTGGAGAAATTGACACAGATTGAAGCCGAATCTTTGGCGGCACTGCACGCTGTCAACGATAAGGACGCGCTGGAGAATTGGCGTGTGACGCAGCTGGGCAAGAAGTCGCCGCTGATGACGATCCTGGGTGAACTGGGCAATCTCTCACGCGAGGAACGGCCGGCCATCGGCAAGCGCGGCAATGAAGTGAAGCAGGTCATGGAGGCTGCGTATGCCAATCGGGTGGAGGCGCTGCGCAAAGCGGAACTGGAACACAGCCTCACGGCGGGCGCACTCGACGTGACGCTGCCGGGCCGCCCCATCGTGCGTGGGCGGCTGCATCCCGCCACGCAGACGCTGCGCGAGATGTACGCCATCTGGGCCGCGATGGGCTTCCAGGTCTATCAGGCGCGCGACGTGGAGACGGACGAGTATAACTTTGAACTGCTCAACATTCCCAAACACCATCCGGCGCGCGATATGTGGGACACGTTCTACACGACCACACCCAACGTCATCTTGCGCACGCACACTTCGCCGGGGCAGATTCACGCCATGCATGAATATTGCCCGCAGCCCATCCGCGTGATCTTGCCGGGCATGGTCTATCGCTACGAGCAGCTGAGCGCGTCGAAGGAAATTCAGTTCCATCAGGTGGAAGGGTTGGCCGTGGGCAAGAACGTGCGCTTGACGGATCTGCTGGGCACGTTGACGGAATTCAACCGGCGGATGTTCGGACCCGATCGAGCCACGCGCTTCCGATCGTCCTACTTCCCGTTCACGGAACCCAGCATCGAAGTGGATGTGTCGTGCGCCAATTGCGGCGGCAAAGGCTGTGGCGTATGCAAATACACGGGCTGGCTGGAGATCGCGGGCGCGGGCATGGTGCATCCCACGGTGTTGCGCAATGGCGGCTACGATCCGGCGATCTACAGCGGCTTCGCCTTCGGCATGGGGCCGCAGCGCATCACGATGCTGAAGCATGGCATCAGCGACATCCGCTATTTCTGGGGGAACGATCTCCGGTTTTTGGAACAGTTCTAACCGGTAACGAGAGGCACGATGGTCAACGTACGGGTTGCACAGAACAAGGTACAGTTGTCCCCGGCGACCGATCGCCGCTACCTGGTGTGGTTGACGCTGATTACGCTGCTGGCGTTTGGCGCGCGCGTGATCGACCTGGGTCGCGACAGTTTCTGGTTCGACGAATTGTGGACACTCAACGCCACGCGCGACGATGTGGCGACGATCGTCGGCGGGCAGGATCTGAATAATCCACCGGGCTACTTTCTGGTGGCGTACGGCGCGGTGCAAGCGGTCGGTGTCAGCGAATATGCACTGCGATTCCCCTCGGCGCTGGCGGGCACGTTGACGATTCCGCTGATCTATGTGGCGGCTTGCATCCTGGCGGGGCGACGGGTAGGTGTGTGGGCGGCGCTGCTATTGGCTATCTCGCCGTTTCATCTGCGCTATAGCCAGGAAGCGCGCGGCTACGCGCTGCAAGTCATGTGTTCGATGTTTAGTACGACCAGCTTGCTGTTGGCGCTGGTGCGACAGAAACGCAGCTTCTGGTTGTTGTTTGGCCTGGCGACCGCACTGAATGCGTACACGCAGTTTACGGCGTTTGTAGTGTTAGGCTGTCAGCTGGCCTTTGCGAGTCTGTATGGTCTGATCGAATGGCTGCGCAAAACCTGGTCAACTCGCCGGTTGATCGCGTCGGCGGCGGGTGGGGCCGTGGGCCTGTTGGTGGCCGCCGTGATCTATGGCCCTTATCTGAGCGCGGCGTGGGCAGGCGTGTCGGCCAACTTGGGAGCCGGTGCCTGGGCTGGAGACTGGTCCGATGTCACCATCTTCGATCGGTTGGGTACGGCCTATCGCGCATTCGGATTTTTGGATGGCACATTGGCGGCCGTGATGGGTCTGCTGGCGCTGTTGGGCGTGTTGTACGCTGGCCGTCAACGGCAGCACGAGCAAGTGATCTGGTTACTGATCAGCTGCCTGTTGCCGTTTGTCGTCATAGCCGTGTCGGGCGTGTCACGCGCGCCGCTGGCAAAGAATGTGTTGTTTGTGTTACCGGCTTATTTGCTGGCCGCGGCTCTTGGCCTGGAGGCGATTGTGACGGACGCGCAACGGTTGATGAGCCATCGACCGCGATTGCGCCGTGCGCTGCCAATGGCGGCGACGGGCCTGGTGCTGGCCGTCGGGGCCGTCGCCGTGCCGATCGAGCACGCGCACACCGAAGAGGACTGGCGTTCGATCGCCACTTACGTGCAGCGGGTCAGTCAGGCGACGCCCGTCATTGTGCCGCTGACGCTGGATTTGCCGGATGGCTTCAATCAGGGCTATGAAGGGCTGCGGCATTATCTGCCCCAGCATCTGACGGAATATCATTTGCTGCAGGGCGAGCATTTGACCGATCCTCAGGTGGCCGATCTCGCCGGCGCGGAGCAGTCGAACGGCGAACTGTGGGTGGTTGTGCTGAAGCGAGATGTACCGCTCGCTTTGCCAGCTGCTGAATTTGAAATTGTGCCGTTTCAAGGCGGCACGTATCTGGTGCGTCCGCGGCAGACTGCCGCGCCGTTAGAGTCTTTGGTGGCCGCTTATCCGCGACTGATCGAGCAAGCGCGTACGCCATGCTATTTGTGGCTCGATCTGGCGCAGGTGTATATGGAACTAAATCAATACGACGCGGCGCATGCGGCTAGGCTGAACTTTAGTACGCCCTGTCCCAATTCAATCGGTATTCGCCAGGCGCTCGATCGGCAGTTACTGGCCTACTATGCTGAAACGCAACAACCCGTCCAGGTGGGCGCGATTGCCCAACGCCTGAGTACAATGGATGCGAAGGATCCCGTTGCGTTGCAAGCGTTGAGTATTTATGACCTGCGCGCGATGTTTGAAGCAGGCACGATCGCCAATGCCGATCCATCACCCGCCAAACCGATCGAAGTTCAACGGTGGGTCATGCCGCACAACGGCGATTGGGGCGAGGCGTTGATTATGCAGACTCCCGCCCGGCTAATGTTCCGATTGCAGCTGCCGCCTGAACCGGTGCATCTGGTTTCACGTGTTGCCATGGCGCCTGACAGTTGGCACTGGGGCGGCGACGGCGCACGCTTCAGCGTAACGATACAAGTTGAATCGGATCAGCCGGCTAGAGTGTACGACCGCTATGTTTCTAATGAACAGCCGGACCAGACCTGGCACGCTGTTGATGTTTCGTTGGCGAAGTATGCGGGACAGTCGATTACGTTGACGCTGGAGACTGATCCTGGCCCGAACGGCGACACCACCGGGGATTGGGCCGGCTGGGACGTGCCGCGCATCATGTACGAACTGGCAGGCACGCCATGACGATAATAGCCCGCACAAAACATCTCGGTTGGTGGTTGGCGCCAGGGGCGGTCATCGCCGGGTTTGTGCTCGTGGTGACGCGGCATCTGGTGAATGTAATCGACATTGGCAACCTGGATTTTTTCCCGTTAGCCGATCGCGCTTTGCAACTCAGCTTTGCCAGTTGGGATGGCTGGGTGGCCTCGATCCATCCGGTTGGCTATCCGTGGTTGCTGCGCCTCGGCCTGTTGTCGGGCTTCGATGTGGCGCGCTGGGGACAAGCCTTATCGGTGTTGGGCGGCGTGCTCGGACTGATTGGCGCTTATCTGATCGCGGACGCCGTGACGGGTAGCCGATTGCTGGCCTGCTTGGTGCAGGTCTTTGTCGCGGCCACGGGTTACGTCCTGTTTTTCAGCAGTGTTGAGGGTAACGATATGCTGGCCGCCGGTTTCCAGATCATCTCGATCGGGGTGCTGGCCTACGGCCTGGCTCGCGATCCGATCGAGCGGGCGCCGCGCAAACGCTGGATTGTGTTGGCGGCCGGGCTGGCCGGCGGCGGCTATCTCATTCGGTATACCGGCTTAGTCACCGCCGGGGTCAGCGGCTTGTTGTTGTTGGGGCTGGCCGTGGCTGCTCGACGGCGCGACGCATGGCGAAATCTGGCGCTGTACGCGCTGGTGTTTGTGGCGGCGACTGCGCTGCAGTGGCTCCCGGCCTGGATCGTTACCGGTTCGCCGCTGATCAACGATCAGGGCAAGAACGTGTACTTTCACGTCTATGGCAAATCGGATTTCATAACCGAATGGAACGCCATACCCGAGATGAGCTTGACGCAGGTCTTGGCCCTAAACCCCGGCAAATTCATCCGGCACTGGTGGTCCAATTTTCAAGGCTTTTGGTTCACGTCCAATCTTGCGATAGCCGAGTCGCCGTTGAAACTGTTTGGACAGGCCGGGCTGTTATATTTATTGCTGCTGGGCAAAAACGTGCGCGGTCGGGTGCGGAGTCTGTTGGCGCTGTTTGTACTGGCGCACCTGGCGGCGTTATCGCTCATGCGGCTGGATCCGCGGTTTCTGCTGATTATCGTGCCGATTTTGGTGACGGGGGCCGTTTACTTCTTTCGGGCGTTGCTGCCCGATCGGTGGCGGCGTGTGCCGGTGTTTGCGTTGGTCGCCCTGGCCGGCTTGCTGCTGGCGGCGCCCATCCCGTTGGGCTTTGCATCCGATCAACCCGTGACACCGAGCAGTTTCATCGAGGCGACCGATGTGCTGCATGCGGCCGGCTTGATCACGGCTTCCGAAGCATTAAGCACCGACTTGCGCCTGCACGATCTGGCCGCGGCCAGCCGCCAGCGTTTTGCGCAAGCCAATGATCTGCGGGCGCTGCCGCACGAGACTTGGCCGCAGCTGCTGGAAGCCGCTCGCGCGCAGGGTTTTCAGTTCTTGATTTACGATCGCGAGACCGGCCCACAGTTGTATCCGACGCTGACCGATTTGTTGTCGCCGGAGACCAAACCGATCGGATTGACACCGATCTATATCGAGCCGGATCATGAGTTTGTAATCTATCGTATCGAACCGGCGTCGGGTAGCGCGAGGGCGACCCCGGCGCGCCTGAGCAACGGCGTGGCCCTGGCAAAATATGAGTTAATTATCAGCCAGCCGGTAACCGACACGGTCAGCCGCGATGTGGGCGTGTTCTTGCACTGGACGGTTGAGCGACCGCAAACCACTTCGTACAAGGTGTTTGTGCACCTGCTCGATGCTAACGGCCAACTCGTGGCGCAAGAGGACAGCGTCCCCGGCCTGTGGTTCCAGCCCACAACCAGTTGGCGGCCGGGCGACACCGTGGTCGATTTTCACCGGCTGCGCGTCACCGGCGCAGCGCCTGGCGTCTACACGGTGATCGCCGGGCTGTACGATGAAGGCACCGGTGAACGCGCGACATCCGTGGGACCTGACGGGACACCACTTGACGACAAACTCGCTTTGTCGACGCTTGAACTGAAATAGATTCCGAACGGAGTTCTACCATGAAAGTACCCATTAGCTGGCTCAAAGACTACGTGGACATCACCATCCCGATCGAGGAACTGGCCCAACGGCTGACGCTGGCCGGGATGGAAGTGGAGCACATCGAATACTACGGCGTGCCTGGCGCGGGACTGATCTGGGATCGATCGAAGATTGTGACGGCGCAGATCGTGGAAGTGCGCGCCCATCCCAACGCCGATCGGCTGGTGCTGGCCGACATCAACTATGGCGGCGAGGCGCTGCATCAAGTCGTCACGGGCGCACCGAACATCTTCCACCTCAAAGGGCAGGGGCGATTAACCAATGGGCCTAAGGTCGTCTTCGCCAAAGAGGGCGCGGTGTTGTACGACGGCCATCAACCGGGGCAAGTGTTGATGACGCTGAAGCCCGCCAAATTGCGCGGCGTCAAGAGCGATTCGATGGTGTGTTCGGAGAAAGAACTGGGCTTCAGCGACGAGCACGATGGCATCATCCTCCTCGACGACGATGCGCCCGCTGGAACGCCCTTTAGGGTCGGTGTACCCGTGCAGGACTATCTGGGCGATGCCGTGCTGGACATCTCGATTTTGCCCAACATCGCGCGGGCCGCGTCGATTCTGGGCGTGGCGCGTGAAGTGGCCGCGTTGACGGGACAAACGTTGAAGCAGCCGACATACAATCTGAACGGCACCGGCCCGAACGTGGCCGACGGCGTCGAAGTGCAGATTCTTGATCCCGATTTGTGCGCGCGTTTCACGGCCACGATCGTGCGCGGTGTCAAGATTGGCCCATCGCCATACTGGATGCAGCGGCGCTTGCGCCTCGCGGGGCAGCGCCCCATCAGCAACATCGTCGATGTGAGCAACTACGTCATGTTCGACACCGGCCAGCCCATTCACACCTTCGATTACGATAAATTAGCGAAGCGGGCGTCCGCGCAGGGCGCGGAGGGGAGGAAGCCCACGATCATCGTGCGCCGCGCGAAAGCGGGCGAGCACATGACCACGCTCGACAACACCGATCGCGAACTGAACATCGAGAACCTGATGATCTGCGACAGCGTGGGGCCGGTGGGTGTGGCAGGCGTGATGGGCGGCCTCGAAACCGAGGTCGATGACAACACGCAGAACGTGCTGATCGAGGCGGCCAACTTCAACTTCATCAACATTCGCAAGACCACTCAACAGATGAAACTGCCCAGCGAGGCGGCCACCCGCTTCGGGCGCGGCATTCATCCAGCGATGGCGCTTCGCGGCAATATCCGCTCGGCCAACCTGATTCAGCAATTGGGCGGCGGCGCCATCGATACGGGCGTCGTGGACAACTACGCGCGCCAACCTGAAAGCGCCACCGTTACACTGACGATGACCGAAGTCAAACGTGGTTTAGGCTTCGACGTGCCCATCGCAGAAATTGATCGCATCTTAACAACCCTTGAATTCAAATCAGAAATCAGAAATCAGAAATCAGAAATCGTCGTCACTGCGCCCGATCATCGCGCCGACATTTCCGGCCCGCACGACCTGCTGGAAGAGATCGCCCGCATCTACGGCTACGATCGCATTCCGCGCACGGGCATGGACGATGAGATGCCGCCGCAGCGCGGCAATCCGCCGTTGGAGTTTGAAGAACACGTGCGTGACATTCTGGTTGAGGCAGGTTTATTCGAAGCCATTACGTATTCGATGACGACGCCGCAACTGGAAGCGAAGCTGCTGCCCGGCGAACGCCCCGACGATCGACCGTACGTCGGCGTGGCAAACCCGATCAGTTCGGAACGCACGCACTTGCGGCACACGCTGCTGGCGAGCCTGCTGGATGTGGCGCGTGGCAATATCCATCATCATCCGCACCTGGCGCTGTTCGAGTTGAACAAGATTTATCTAGGCTCAGAAGAAGGCCCGCTGCCGGATGAGCCGCGTCGGTTGACGATCGTTCTGTCAGGCCCGCGCGAGGCTGAATCATGGCTGGGCGGCGATCAGAAGCCGGTGGACTTCTATGATCTCAAGGGCGTGATCGAGACGCTGCTGGCGGGCTTGCACATCGACGGCGCGAAGTACGAAGCCGCACAGCATCCCTCGTATTATCCGGGTCGCACGGCGCGCTTGATCGTCGGCGACAAATCGATCGGGTTGTTGGGGCAAATCCATCCGCTGGTGCGTGAGGCGTTCGATCTGCCCGATCAGCCGGTGCTGGCTGCCGAACTCGACATCGAAGCGTTAGCGACGTGTGCACCGGCCGCCGGCCGCATCAACGATGTGCCGCGCTTCCCGGCGGTGACTGAAGATCTGGCGCTGATCGTGGACGACAAGATCAATGCCGACAAGGTACAGGCTGTGATCGAAAATGTGGGCGGTTTGCTCAAGAGCGCGCGCCTGTTTGACGTGTTCAAGGGCGAGCGCATCGGCGCGGGGAAGAAGAGCCTGGCCTATCGGTTGACGTATCAGGCCGATCGGACGTTGACGGATGCTGAAGTGGTGAAAGTGCGCGAGGACATCATCCAGCGGCTGCGCGAGGAGTTGGGCGCGGTCATTCGCGGTTAACTCTGGATAGAGAGACGGAGAGATGAAGGGACGGAGAGACTGGGCGAAGAAATGTCGCTCAATCTCTCCGTCTCTCAGTCGCTCCCTCTGTTTTTGAGAGCGGCAGCGTTACGGTGAAGGTGCTGCCCCGTCCCACGCGGCTGACAACCGAAATGCGGCCGCCGTGCTGCTCTACCACTTGCTTCGCAATGGGCAGGCCCAGACCCACCCCGCCAAACATATGATCGCCATCGGCCTCAAGGTGATGAAAGCGATCGAAAATGTGATACACCTCATCGGGCGGAATGCCCACCCCCGGATCGGCGATCGATAGGGTCAGCGCGCGGTCTTGCGTCTCGACGCGGACCCGGATACAGCCGCCGTTCGGACTGAATTTCACGGCGTTGTCGATGAGCGCGCCGATGGCCTGCGTCAACCCATCGCGATCGCCGGCGATGAACGGCAAATCGGGCGGCAAGGTGACGTCGAAACTCAAGCCGGTCTCGGCTGCGCGCGGCTGAATCGATTCGACGAGGCCGCTGACGATCTCGCGCACATCCAACGGCAGCAGCACGGGCGGAATCAATTCCAACTCTTGCAGGAAGAGAATGTTGTTGATCAAGCGCACCAGCGCATCGGTGTTGTTGACGATGACGTCGAGCGCACCCGGCAAGTTGCCGTCCTTGATGACGCCGGTGCGCATCAACTGGGCGTAGCCGCGAATCGACGTCAGCGGTGTGCGCAGCTCGTGCGAGACCACCGTCAGGAATTCACTCTTGCGGCGCGTCGTCTCTGAGAGTTCAGCATAGGCCTTCGCCAGTTCACGATTCTTCTCGCGCAGTTCGTCAATCGCCAGCCGGTCGGCATCGCGGAAGCGCGTTACTACCGAGCGCATGACGGCCAGGCTGGCCGGCATACTGTGCGCCAGCAAGTCCCTAAAATCCTGTTTGGCGATGACCAGGAGCGTGGTTTCTTCCAGCGCGTAGGCGCTGGCCATACGCGGGGCATCTTCAATGAGCGCCATCTCGCCGAAGAATTGGCCGCGATGCAATTCATTGAGCAAGCGCTGGGTGCCCAGTTCGAGGAACTTGCTAATCTGGATGCGGCCTTCGAGGATGATGTAGAACGCTTCGCCCGCTTCGCCTTCGGCCACGATACAGTTCCCGGCGGCAGCGCGCAACTCGCGCGCGCTGAGCGCCAGGCGAGTGATCAATTCATCGTCCAGATCGGGGAAGGCCGTGCGCAGGGCATCCAGCCGGCGATCGAGCGTCATGATTGACTCCACGGTTGATGCGAATGACAGGCAGTTTGGGCGATGTCACCCCAATAACAATCTGATTGTAGCACAGGCGTCAAGGGGCAGCGTTGCGAAAGAGTTACAACGCCATTGATGTGGCCTGTCCGCAGCGCGCGCAGTATTTTGCGCCGGGCCGCAGGGCGCGTCCGCAGTGCGCGCACCTGGTCACGGTCTGCGTCGCGCCGACAGGCCGTCCGCACTGCGCGCAAAAGACCGCATCGCCGGGCAGGGTGCGCCCGCAGTGCGGACAAGCCGCTAAGGCGGAGTTGATCGATCGGGTGGGAAGCGTTGATCGATCGGGCCGCCGTGTCAGCCGCCAGCCGGCCGCGCCCGCCAGAACGGCGGCCAACCCGATCACGATCAACCCGATCCAACTGCCGCCATCTGTCGCAGGTGGCTGTACGGGCGGCCGGGGCCGTCCGCCGATCGGCGTCACAATGACGATGCGGGGCGGCGTGGGCGTGCTGATGATCGACGGTGGCGCCGTGGGTGTCGGCTGATCGGGCGCGGTGGTCACTGACGGCTCAGGGGTGTTGAGCGGCGTCGGCGTGATGGTCGCCGGGGCGGGAGCCGCCGGCAGTAACAGGCGTCCCGCGCCGGTGGCCGCATCCACGCCGGGGTCTAACAGATCGAGTGTGTTGGTCGTGAGATATTGCCGGATTTCATCGGCGGTGGCCAATGGATACGCGCTCCAAATGAGGGCGGCGGCACCCGTGACGTGCGGCGCGGCCGCCGAGGTGCCGAAGAAGCGATCGGGCGCGAAGATGTCGCTGAGCACGCCGTCCGGCCCCACCAGATCGGGTTTGACACGCCCATCGGCCGTTGGCCCGCGCGAACTGAATGGCTCCAATTCGTCGGTGCGCCAGTAGACCGCGCCCACGGTCAATGAGCCGCGTGCATCGCCGGGTGTGGCTAAACTGCCGTTGGGATCGGCCAGTTCCAGGTTGCTGGTTTGATGAATATAGATGTCCAACCGCAGCGCCCGATCGACTTTGACGCCGTTGATCGTGAGAAAATAGGTACGGCTGTCTTCGAACTGGAAAAGAATTTGCTCCACGGGCGGGCGCTCACCATCGCGTGTGTTGCGCGCCGAGGCGATGATGTTGCCGTCGGCATCCAGCAAAAACAGATCGAGGTCTTGCGCGCCGTCGCCGGCCCAATCGTCCCAATTCAGGATGATCTGGGTCAAGCCGGCGGGATCGGAATAGAAGCCCAGCGTGGTCTTGTCGGGCGCGAATTCGTGAATGAGATCGCCGTTGGAATCGGTGAACGTGCCGCGATAATGTTGATTGGCGGCGTTGCCTGCGGAATTGATCCAGATCAAACCGGCCGCGGCCACCCGATCGGCCAGCTCGGCGTCGCGGCCCGTGCCGTCCATCGGTGCGGCCAACCCGCCCGCCGAATGCGAGATGATGTTCACGCCCTGATCCATCAGCCATTCGACGGCATTACCCATGCTCACGTCGCCGCCGTCGTAGTGCGCCAGAAAAAGTTCGGCGTCCGGCGCGGTGGCGTGGATGATCTCCGCGACAGCCGTACCGTGAGTCAGGCCCGTGCCATCGACCGCGATGCCGGACACAAACGATTGCGCCGTCACGCCGAGCGGCAAGCGCGTGCCCAATAGATCGCGGTAGCCGTCGAAACCCTGATCGAGGATGCCAATCTTGACGCCTTGCCCGGTATAACCAGCCGCATGCCAGGCCAGGGCGTTGATGGTGGCGACGCCTTCACTGAGGGGCGGTTGGGTGGCTTGCGGCTGCGGCCTCACCCCCAGCCCCTCTCCTATCGACAAAAGCGGTCGATTTGAGAGGGGAGCCACTCCCCCTCTCCCGAAATCAGCAATGTGGATTTCGGGAGCACTAAAGTGCGCTGGCGCGAAAGGGGCCGGGGGGTGAGGCTGGGTCAGCAGCAAAAAACCCGCGAGTAAGTTCGCGGGCTGAATGGGCCGCGTCTGCGCGCCCGCCGGTTTAGGCGCTGGCAGTTGCAGACCAATCACGTGCTCCAACTGTGTGATGCGATCGAAGATCGCGCCGGGCGTGTCGGATTCGGCGGTCCTGGCGATGAGGTCCAGCGGCACGCCGATGTCGATCAGGTCCTGATAGGTTCCGCGCACGATCACGCCGATGCTCTCCAACTCGGTGACGAGTGCGGCGGAATCGGCCGTGTCCAGCACCAACGTTACGCGAATTTGATTATCGTCGCTGAGCAGGCCGCGCTGTCGCGCCAGCAATTCCGCCGCTTCCACGCCGCCGGATTCGTAGGCGACGAGAAAATCTTTGTAGGCCGAATCGAGCGCGGGATTGGTGAGCAATTTTTCCAAACGTGGAAACTGTTTGGCTAACTCGCTCAAATCGGGCGGGGGCGTGAACGTGACTTTGGGAGCAATAGCCAGCGTCGGCGTTGGCTCGACGCGGGCGGTGCGCGATGGTCCGCCCGGCCCAAAGACCCACACCGCGCCCGCGATGACGATCAATGCGACGAGGCCGATGAGGATGAGGCGGGAACGGATGAGTGACGGTTGATGAGATTTCATGATGAGTGACGAGTGATGAGTGATGAGTAACGAGTAATGCGTAATACGTACTGCGTGATGCGTGACCAATCACCGGTTACCGATTGACCAATCTACCAATCCCTAATTTACTGCCTACGGCACTTGCTTCAAGAAATCTAGCACGGCGCGATTGAATTCTTCTGGGCGTTCCAGCGGCAGATGATGGGCGGCGTCGTGGATGACAACGTGCTGCGCGCCGGGAACGGTGGCGGCGAGATGCGTCATGTTGCCATTGATGTACGGTATATCGGCGTCGCCGGTGACGACCAGCGTGGGCACGTGAATATCGCCCAGTCGATCGTAGGCGGGCGGATCGAGTTCTTGCAGCAACTGCTCATCGATCTCCGGTCGTGCGAATTCATGCGCCGTCATCGTGCGAACGTGTTCGCGCACGGCGGCGTCCACTTGATCGGGTGTACGCTGCGGCCCATCGGTCCAGATTTGCAGCGATAAATCCAGGGCTAAGGCTTTGTCGCCGCGCTCATACGCTTCGCCGATAGATGACCACTGACTACGGACGGAGTCCGGCGGCCGAAGACCCGAGATCGCGGCGGCCACCGGAATCAAAGCCAGCGTGCGTTCGGGATAAGCCAGCGCAAAATCGATCGCGATCGCGCCACCCATCGACAGGCCCAGTACAGCGGCGCGCTCGATGTTGAGGAAATCAAGCAATTGGCGCAGATCGCCATGATGCGAGAAGGGCGACGTTGGCCCATCGGATTGGCCGTAGCCGCGCACGTCGTAACGCACGACGCGCTGCTGTTCCGCGAAGGCGTAGAACTGTTTATCCCACAGGCCGCTGTTGACCAATCCACCGTGAATCAGCACCAGCGGGTGGCCTGTGCCGGCTACCTCGTAGTAGAGTTTGCCGCCGTTGAAATCTGCAAAACCAGTCAGTGACATGGTTACCTCTTGGATGCAAGATGCAGGCTGCAAGATGCGTGACGAGTGATGCGTACTGCGTGATGTGTGATGCGTGTTGCGTGACCAATCACCAGTCACCAGTTACCGATTACCAATCTACCAAGTTACCAATCTACCGCTTGCCCATCCGTTGCCTTGACCATTTGGCTTGCGCCCAGGTGGTGCCTGCTGCAAAGAGCACGGTGAAGGCGATCAGTATGAGCCAGCGCGACAGCAAGTGTCCGGCCTCGTGCGCGTAATCGACATTGAACGTTGAGGTGAGTTTATCACGATACACCACCTCGCGCTGTACTTTCTGCCCCGTGAGGGGATCAACCGCCTCGACGGTGCGGCGCACTTCGATCTGGCCCAGGTCGTTGAGCAGGGGCAAATCGACGGTGCTGCCCAGCGCCTCAATCGTCCAGCGCGTGAGCGTCAAGGCCGACAGCGGCTTCGCGACACTGAACAGCACGCCGCCAAACATGATCTGCGTGAACACGGCTAACAGCACCACGTAGATCACGCTGTTCTGGCTGGCGACGAGCGCGGATACCAACAGGCCAAAACAAATACCCGCTGCCGAAGCGAGCAGCAGCGTGATGTACATTTCCAGCGGGCCGGGCAGCAGCACGCCCTCGAATGGAAACTGCACGCGCAAGGCCACGACGACGATCAGGGCCATGATTTGCAGCGCGGCGAAACCGACCAGCACCACGAACTTCGATGAGAGGTAAGCGCCCAGCCGCAAGTTGACCATGCGTTCGCGGCGATAAATGGCGCGCTCGCGCACCAACTCAAACGAGGCGGCGAACAGGCCCACGAAGATCGCGGCGAGGGCCATCATCATCAATACGACCTGTGCCTGACCTGCGATCGAATAGGCGTTGGATTCGGATACAATCTGCGCGATGCGGGCGGCGGAATCGCCAACCAGGGCCGACGGCTGCGCGATGGCTGTCAAGAGCAAGCCCACCACCGGCATGACGGCCAGCAGCACGGTCAACAGGACCTTGTCGCGCACTACCAGTTCGAAGTAGCGCTGAGCCAGAATGGCGAACTGCCGAAACGGGTTGGCACGCGGGGCAATACGCGCTGGAGCGATGGCGGGACGGAGGGATGGGGAGATACCTGAATCTCGCCCATTTAGATCCATGCTCTGCATTCTGGACAAGATGTATTGTCCATAATAATTGGATTCGCGGAAACGCTTTTCCCATAAGGCCGGATCGTTTTCGATTTCGCCGTAGATGTCGGCGAAGTCCTTCACGCCGAAAAACTCCAGCGCCCGATCGGGCGGACCGAAGAATACCAATCGGCCGCCTGCGCCCATAAACGCGACGTGATCGCACTGCTTGATGTTGGCCGTGGCGTGTGTGACCAGGACCACCGTGCGGCCGCCATCGGCCAGGCGGCGCAGCGTGTACATCAACTTCTTTTCGAGGCCGGGATCAAGCCCTGAAGTTGCCTCGTCCAGAAAGAACACGCCGGGTTCGGCCAGCAATTCCACGCCGATGGACACACGCTTGCGCTGCCCGCCGCTGAGCCGGCCGATGATGCGCTCGACCTGTTCGTCCATTTCCACTTCGGTCAAGACACGCTCGATGCGGCTGTCGATTTCACCTTCCGACGTGTCACGCGGCAGCCGCAATTGTGCCGCGTAGCGCAGCGCTTGCCCCACGGGCAGTTCGCGATGGATGATGTCGTCCTGCGGCACGTAACCGATTAGACCGCGATACAGATCGAAGTGTGCGTAAAAGTCATCGTCGTTGAACAAGACGCGGCCTTCGGCGGGTTCAAAGCCGCTGAGCGCGTTGAGCAGGGTAGTTTTGCCGGTGCCCGAGCCGCCGACGAGGGCGACGAATTCGCGCGGCGCGATCGAGAGCGAGACATCATTCAGGATGGTGCGGCCGCCATCGACCCGTCGCGTCAAATGCAGGGCGTCCAATCGGCCGCGCTGCCGCATCGGCAGCACCTGGCTGATCGCGCCGGGCTGATAGGTCAGGCGGTATGGCCCCATCTGCACGATGTCGCCCGATCGTAACGTGTGCCGATCGATGCGTTGGCTATTGACGAACGTGCCGTTGGTGCTGCCTAGATCGATCAACGTGTGCGTGGGGCCGCTGCGTTCCAATCGGGCGTGATGGCGCGACACGAGCGGCGAATCGAGCGTCAGATCGCAACCCGGATCGCGCCCGATGGTCAGTGTGTCGTTGGCGGCCAGATCGAAGGACTCGACGGCGGTGGCCTGCGGGGCCTGACCCGCGTGAAAGGTGAGACCGACTGAATTGCCGCGCGCATCGCCGATGCGGATAATGTCGCCGTCCTTCAGCATCGCGATGGAGATGCGCTGCCCGTTGACAAAGGTGCCGTTGCGGCTGCCGCGATCGGTCAGGCGATACTGGCCGTCGGTGTTCTCAATGATGGCGTGTTCGGCCGATACAGTGGCAATGTCGATCACCACATCATTGGTGGGATGACGGCCAATGGTCAACGGCTCGCGCGTCAACACGATGGTGCGGGCGCGCCCGTCGGGTTGACGCACGCTCAACGTGGCGCGGGCCAGCATCACGACTTGCGTGCCGTCGAAGGGTTGAGCTTGATTGGGCGGAGTGGAGGACATGATAAGTAGTGCGTAATTCGTACTGCGTAATTGGTAATCGGTGATCGGTAACTACTCGATTGGTCGTTCTGGCAACAATCCAGATTGGGCGTCATTGCGAGGAGCGCCTTTTGCGACGAAGCAATCTATTGTTAGCAGACCCTGCGATTGCTTCGCTACGCTCGCAATGACGGCGAATAAGATCGGTTGGTAAGTTTAGCGTGCGATAAAAATGCCAGAATCTTTGGTGATGTGAATCGCGCCGGTGGCCTGCATTTCACGCGCGATGAAGGCGGTCAGTTCGGCGCGACGAGCAGCGGCAACTTCGGGCGTCGTCATCGACAGGATGTAATCGACCAGCGGCTGCACTTCGGTCACGATCAACGCATCGTCGTAGCGCCGGACTTCAATGGCCGGAAACCAGGGCCGCAGTTCGGCGCTGCCGGTATCGATGGAAAACATGTCGTGCGCGCGTTGATCCCAGCCGAGGTTTACCTGTGGATCAAATCGCCGCGTGAGATCATCTAATTCCACCAGATGCCGATCGCCGTTAGTGGCGAGATAAGCCGCGCCCGTCGCTTTGAGCACGCGCCGCATTTCCGACAGTGCCTTCGGACGATCGGGGATGTGGTACAGCATGTGATTGGCGATCACGGCGTCGAACGTGCCATCATCGTACAGAATCGATTGGGCGTCGATGATCTCGTAGCGAAAATCATGTCCGCCGAGATTTGCGCGCGCTTGATCGATCATCCCGGCTGAGAAATCGGAGAGTGTAATATCCCAGCCTGACGGAATCCGATCGAG
>JACRBO010000504.1 GCA_016219235.1 Chloroflexota bacterium | reverse complement strand
GGCAAAATCATGTACGGCAGCCACACATACACAAACACGATGAAGATGCCTAAATTTGAGACCGATAGTGAGGTGCCGCCGATGCCGGGCACGGCCAACAGACTATCGAGCGCGCCGCCCAACCCCAGCAGATTGACGAACCACGTGAACACGCCTTCTTTGGCGAGGATCAACTTCCAGGCGAAGACGCGCACCAGATAACTTGACCACAATGGAATAAGCACCAGCAGATACAACCACGATTTCGCACGCGGCGAGGCATAACGCGCCATGTAATAGGCCAGCGGAAACGCCAACCCGATCGCGGCCAGCGTGACGATCGCGGCCATCAATGAGGTGCGCGCCATGATGCCGATGTGCGACGCGCTGAACAGTTGCAGATAGTTGTCCAGCGTAAACTCGCGCACGACTTGGCCGGTGAAACTATCCAGCCGATAAAACGATTGCAGCATCAGCGCGAGCAGCGAGCCGACATACACCACGCCCAACCACAACAGCGGCGGCCCAAGCAGCAAGGCCAACACCAGTTTCGGGCGTTGATACAGATGCGTGGAGAGGCGCCGGGCTAGTGAAGGTTGCGCGCGTTGCGTAGGCAGCGTGGTCGCCATGGATTAGGCCTTCGCCACGTGGCGGATGTGCTCGCGCTTCCAGACCAGCTTCACGGCGCGGCCTTTGGCCGCCAACACATCCATCGAGGTGGTGTGCAAGTTCTGCTGCACCACGGTCAGATCGCCGCCGCCATTCAGTTCGACCAGATAGCGCGTGTACATACCCAGATAGATCACGTCGCGGATGCAACCGCCAATCGAGTAACTGTCCACGCCGATTGGATCACTCGGATTTTGCAGATGAATCTTCTCCGGTCGAATGGAGAAGGTATCGCTCGAGCCGGTGATGGCCTGCGCGGTCGCACCCTGAATCAGATTCGACACACCCACGAAGCCGGCCACAAACGGTGTCGCGGGATGCTCGTACACTTCGGCGGGCGTGCCGATCTGCTCGATGTGGCCGAGGTTGAACACCGCCAACCGATCGGACATGGTGAGCGCCTCTTCCTGATCGTGCGTGACGTAGATGAAGGTGATACCCACGCGCTGTTGAATGGCCTTCAACTCGATCTGCATGGCCTGCCGCAACTTCAGATCGAGCGCGCCTAACGGCTCATCCAGCAGCAGCACGCGCGGATGATTGATCAACGCTCGGGCTAAGGCCACCCGCTGCCGCTGCCCACCGGACAATTGCGACGGCTTGCGCGCCGCGAGGCCAGGCAGCTGCACGAGATCGAGCATCTCGGCCACCCGCAGTTCGCACTCGTTTTTAGGCACTTTCTTGATCATCAGACCATACGCGATGTTGTCGCCGACAGTCATATGCGGGAACAGCGCATAGTCTTGAAAGACCGTGTTGACATCGCGCTCATACGGCGGCTGGCCGCTGACATCGACGCCCTGAATCTGAATGCGGCCGGCGGTAGGCCGATCGAAACCGGCGATCAGCCGCAGGCACGTCGTCTTGCCCGAACCCGACGGGCCGAGCATCGAGAAGAATTCGCCGTCGGCAATTTCAAGATCGATCGCGTCGAGCGCCTTCACGTCGCCGAAGTAGCGGCTGACACCGGACAAGCGAATGGCAGGAATAGTCTCTTTGATCAAAATAAAACCCCACAACCACGAAGAACACGAAGGACACTAAGAATCTTCGCGACCTTCGTGTCCTTCGTGGTTCAAGTTGTTCTACTTGCCCTTGATACCGAGGTAAGCCGTGGTCCAATCGCTGTACGGCACGCACTCATTCTTGCCGTTGCCGCAATCGGTGCTGGGCGTCTTCCAAAACGCGATCTTGGCGAAGTTGTCGAAGCCGTTCACCCCGCAGCCGGTATCCGTGAGCAAATCGCTGCTCAGGCACGCTTCGGGCACGGCCGGCACCGAGCCAAACCACGCGGCGATATCGCCCTGCGATTTGGGATTCAACGACCACTCCATCCACTTGTAACCGCAGTTGGGATGCGGCGCGTTGATGTGCATCATCGTGGTGTCCGCCCAGCCGGTCACGCCTTCGGCCGGAATCGTGCTATCGACGGGCAGGCTGCTGGACTTGAGCAAGTTCACCTGATAGGGCCACGAACCGGACGCGACCGTGCCTTCATTGGTGAAGTCGTCCACCTGTACGGCGGCATCGTGCCAGTAACGTTGAATCAAAGCGCGTTGTTCGGTGAGCAAAGCGATGGCGGCATCAAACTGTGGCTTCGTCAGCGCGTACGGATCGGTGATGCCGAGTTCGGGTTTTGTCGCTTTGAGGTAGAGCGCGGCATCGGCGATGTAGATCGGGCCGTCGTAGGCTTGCACGCGGCCCTTATTCGACTGGCCGTCGGCCAACGTCATTTCTTTGAAGACCACTTCCCAACTGGTCGGCGGCGTGGGGAAAGCGGCGGTGCTATACATCAACACATTCGGTCCCCATTGATAGGGCGTGCCATAGTGTTTGCCGTTGACGGTGTGCCACGGCGCATTCTGCAGGCGCTCGTCGACGTTCTTCCAACCGGGGATCAAACTGAGGTTGATTTCCTGCACTTTTCCGCCGGAAATCAGGCGATTGCTGGCGTCCCCCGACGCCGTCACCAGATCGAAGCCGCCCTGATTCATCAGCGTCACCATTTCATCGGACGTGGCGGCGACCTTGACGTTGACCTTACAGCCGGTATCCTTCTCGAACTGCGTGACCCAATCGTAGGCGGGATCGGACTCACCGCGCTCGATATAGCCCGCCCACGCGATGATGTCGACCTGGCCTTCCCCCGGCCCGATCGACTGTTTCGGCCCGCCGGCTGCACCGCCGGCGCCGCCGCACGCGGACAAAATCAATGTGAAGACGACCAACAACGAGGCGACAAACGACACCCGACGCGACACGTGGCGATGTGACATGGCTCCCCCTTTGGATTGTAGTTGAGGTCGATGATCGAGCCTGGCTGGGGATCGATCATTGGTGGTGAAGTACGAGGATTATAGCATCGCGCTTTCGCCGCTGTCAATGCAATAATTGAAAATGACGGCAGACGACAGACGGAGGACGGAAAATGACCATCGACCATCATCCGTCTTACGTCCGCCGTCCTCCGTCATTGTATTGGCGTCTTCAACCAGCCCGACGTGTTGTGGAAATTAACCACCGCCCCACCCGGCGGATTGAGAGCATCGCAGGCGGCGCGCTCCTCGGCGCTCAACGACATGTCCAGCACCGGCAGCAGGTCTTGCAACTGCGTCAGCGTTCGCGGCCCGACGATAGGCGCGGTGATCGCCCGTTGATCCTTGCACCATGTTAATGCCAACTGCCCCGGCGTTTTGCCGTGTTCGCGGGCCAACCGCGTGAATTTCTCGCCAATTCCGATACCGCGCGCCGTCACCCGCTCGGCGTAAATGCTGCCCTTCAGCCGATTGGCCCGCGAATCTTCTGGCATGGGCTGACTGTTTGAGTATCGACCAGCCAACACGCCTTGCGCCAGCGGCGCCCACGGCATCAGCGCCAGATTGTAACGCAGCGCCAACGGCACCAGTTCGTTTTCGATGCGTCGATCGAGTAAGTTATAGGGCGGCTGTTCGCTGACGAAACGTGCCAGATGTTCGCGTTCGCTCACAGCTAACGCCTCCATCACCATCCACGCCGGAAACGTCGAGCTGCCGAAGTAGCGCACCTTGCCCGCCCGAACCAGATCCGTCAACGCGCTCAACGTTTCATCGATCGGGATTTCCGGGTTGGGCCGGTGCAGTTGATAGAGATCGATGTGATCCACGTTCAACCGGCGTAACGAGTCTTCACACGCGCGCAAGATGTGCAGCCGTGAGTTGCCTTCGTCGTTGGGGCCATCGCCCGCTTTGAAGTGAACCTTGGTGGCCAGAAAAACTTTATCACGCCGTCCTTGCAGCGCTTTACCCACAACGACTTCACTTTGCCCATCGTTGTAGACATTGGCCGTATCGACGAAGTTGATGCCGGCATCCAGCGCCGCGTGAACGATCTCGATCGAGTCTGCTTCGTTC
>JACRBO010000511.1 GCA_016219235.1 Chloroflexota bacterium | reverse complement strand
CCGCCCCCGGCGGCTCACTCACCGCGCCGGGGACGGCGACCTGAGCAGTAACCAGCGACGAGTATAGCCGTTTCTGTATCAGCGGGCAAGCGCGACCCAACCTCAGCAACTCGATCGATCTGATCGGCGTCTGCGGCCCGATACATCACGCTCAGGCGCTGCCGGAACAATCGGGTGAAGAATCTACCCAGCGCGTACTTCGATTTCAACGCCGGCGGCAGATCATCTACCGTCACCGATCGAAATCCGAACTTGCCGTAATACGGCTCGCGAAAGGCAAGGCAGAACAAATACAGCGGGCCATTTTCCTGCGCAATGAGCGCCTGGATGATCGCGGCGCCCACACCCGTCTTGCGCTGATCGGCCGCCACCACCAGTGAGCCTAACTCGTGCGCGTCGGGATACGGCTTGATCTGCCCGATGCCGATAATGCGTCCATTCGCTCCAGCCACCAGGAAATTTTTCCAGTGTACGTTAAAGGGATCGAGCCGTTCAGCGCGGATCATCGATCGGATGGCAGCGGCCTCTTCAGCGCGGGCGGGTCTAATTTCAAAGTCGATCATGCGGCAGTTGTACCCCCAATTACAATCACTGTCAACTATTGTTGACACGTCGACACGTCAACTTTGTTGACACGTCAACTTTTCATTGACAGCCCCGATGACGCATGTTAAAATTTACCCGTTATCCCCACTCAGTTTAACGGGTTAGAATCGACTGGTAAGGAAGTGCCCCATGCCATTGGACGCCTTTGGACGTGACATCCACTATCTCCGCATTTCGTTGACCGACAAGTGCAATATGCGCTGCGTCTATTGCATGGCCGAAGACATGGTCTTCATGCCGTCGGACGATCTGCTGACAACGCCGGAAATTCTGCGCCTGGTCAACATCTTTGCGCGCCTGGGCATCGACAAGATCCGCCTGACGGGCGGCGAGCCGAGCATTCATCCCGATTTGCTTGAGATCGTGCGCGGCATTCACGACGCGGGCATCAGCCGCATCTCGATGACGACCAACGGTCTCCGATTGGCCGATCTGGCGAAACCGCTCAAGGCCGCCGGTCTGGAGCGCGTCAACGTCAGCGTCGATACGCTCGATCCCGATCGCTTCCATCGTGTCACGCGCTGGGGCAAGCTGGATAAGGTCATGGAGGGCATCCACGCTGCCGAAGCCTGTGGCCTGACGCCGCTCAAGATCAACGCCGTCGTCGCGCGCGGTTTCAACGAAGACGACGTGGTGGGGCTGGCCCGCCTCACGCTGACGCAGCCCTGGCAGGTGCGCTTCATCGAGATGATGCCCTTTGGCGAAGTGGCGCATTTTGCGCAAGACGCCGTCGTCTCGCAGGCAGAAATCATCCAGCGCATCGAGGCCGAACTGGGCCTGCTCGCGCCTGTCGATGACGGCAAACTCGATGGGGAAGCGCGGCTCTATCGGTTGGCGGGTTCGCTCGCGGCGATCGGTTTCATCAGCACCATCACCAATCCCTTCTGTGCATCGTGTACCCGCTCGCGCCTGACGGCCGATGGCAAACTGCGGCTATGTCTGCTGCGTGACGACGAAGGTGATCTGTTGGCGCCGATGCGTAATGGCGCAAGCGACGCCGATCTGGAGCAGTTGATTCGCGGTTTAATCTGGCGCAAGCCCTGGGGCCACGGCCTGCCCGATGGGGTGATCCCGCTCGATCGGGTCATGTCACAAATTGGCGGATAATAAAATCGGTCGGCGCTGATCACAGCCCGACCGATTTTTCTTGTACCCGATTGATCTACCGCGTCGCTGCGCCGCTGGCCGCCGGCAGCACACTGTCATCCGCGCGCACCAGTACATTCTGCAAATCCAGCACGGCGCGCTTCAAATACAGCCACACCACGCCGATGCGCGTCGGCCCCTGCCGCCGATCGAACACCATTACCACAAACAAGCGGGGGTCGATGTTGGCGGCATACAGATCGAAGCGCACGCCCTCGTGATAGATCAAATTAAACGCCCGTTCCTCATGCCACTGCTGGGCCAATGCGGTTGGCGCGTCAAACCCGCCGCGTAACAGCTCGATGAGCTCGGCCGCCTCAAAGCCGTCAGTTGCGCCAGTCTTGGCCAATACCGACCCGCTCGTATCCGCCAACAAGACGCTGTACGCCGAAGCCTCATAGCGCAAATCACGCAAGCGCTGAACCATCCGCTCCATCTTCTTCTCCGTCAGCACCAGCCCGGCCGGCGGCTGCTCCAGCACTTCTTGCACGGCCTGCATAAACTCCTCGGTCTTAAACGGCTTGGCAAAATAGCGCGCGATCTGCAGTTGTTGACCGGCCGCCATGACATCGGCCGAGCCGTACGCCGTGATCAAGATCGTGGGCAATTGAGGCTGAACGTGCCGCACCTGCGTCAACAGTTCCAGGCCCGTCATGCCCGGCATCCGCAGATCGGTCACCATCAGATCGATCGGATCGTCGGCCAGCACCGACAGCGCCGCTTCCGCCGAGAGCACGTGCGACACGGCGTACTCCGGCCCAAGCGATTCCAGACTGGCTTTGAGTGAAAAGCCGACGGCAGGTTCGTCGTCGACAATGAGGATGTTCTTCGTCACCGTGTACGCTCCGGTCAACAGGCTACCGACCTAAGCATAACACGGAATGAATTGCCGCCGCGTTTCTATCGAGTTACGATTAGGTGACGGGGGGCGCGCTGGCCGCAAAGAGGTAGCCAACGCCGCGCACGTTGAGGACAAAGATGGGTTGATCGGGATCAGGTTCGATCTTCTGGCGCAGCCGCCGGATGTGCACGCGGACAATCGCGCGCGCTTCATGCTCATCGGCGTCATAGCCCTGCACGGCCGCGACAAGTTCGCGCGGCGAGATCACTTGATCTGGATGTTCCATTAAATACGCCAACATCTTGAATTCAGTCAACGTCAGATCGAGCAGCTGCTCATTGGCAATGGCAATATGGCGTTGCAAGTCCAGGTTGATGCCGCGCAGCTTCAAATGGCGCTCGGCGGGCAGCGGCGGCGCATCCGAGCCGAGTGGCGGCTGCAATTCCACAATCGCCCGCTGCATCAGACCCACCAGATCGCGCTGACGCAGCATCTGGGCACGATGGCTGAGGCCGCGCTGCACGCTGGCAATGATGTCGCCCACGGCCGCCGGTTTGAGCAGATAGTCAAACGCGCCGCGCCGCATCGCCGCAATCGCCGACTCCAACGTGCCATGCGCTGTCAACATCACGATGACCGTATCCGGCGACAGCGGCTTGGCCGCTTCGGTCACTTGCAGACCGTCCATCCCCTTCATCTTGAGATCGAGCAGCATCAAATCGATCGAGGTTTGCTTCAGGATCTCCAGCGCCGTTTCGCCGCCGTCGGCCATCGAGACCTGAAAGCCCTCTTGCTCCAGAATCTCCTGCAATGATTCACGCATGGCGTGTTCGTCATCAACCACCAGAATGTGCGGGATGGAGTTTTGACTGGTCATAGTTCTTGAAGTCCAATGGTCCTATAGTCTAGTGGTCGCGTAGTCGGCGGCAGGACTACCAGACTACGTGACTAACAGACTATCCAACTCACTCATCAATGGTCTGTCGATCCAGCGGCAGCGCAATGGTAAACGTCGTGCCGGCGCCCGGTGCGCCGTTCACCGTGATACGGCCGCCATGTCGTTGGATGATACCATAGCTGACCGCCAAACCTAAACCGGTGCCGGTCGCCTTGGTGGTGTAAAACGGCTCGAAGATTTTGGCGGCTTCATCGGGACTGATGCCCGGCCCGGTATCGTGCACGGCGATGTGCAGCCAGCCCTCATTCGCCGCCGAGCTCAGACTCAACTCGCCGCCGTCCGGCATCGCCTCGATCGCGTTGACGACCAGGTTGAGCAGCACTTGCGTCAATTGATCGGGCACGCCCACGATCGGCGGCAGATTGGCTTGCAATTGCGCCTGCACCTGGATATGGCCGTGCTCCAAACGTTTATTGGACAGCGCCAGCACGTTCTCGATGAGGTGATTCACATCGGTCGTGGCCGCGCGGCCTTTAGACGGCCGATAGAATTCCAGCGTCCGCTGGACCAGCGTAATCAAACGCTCGGTTTCTTCCTGAGCCATGCCCAGATAGTGCTGCTTCTTCTCATCCGTCAAAGGCCGCTTCAATACCAGATACAGGCAGTTGTGAATTGCCTGCAACGGATTATTGATCTCGTGCGCGATCGACGCGGCCAGGCGGCCGGTGGCGGCCAACTTCTCCGACTGAATCAGCTGCGCCTGCGAGCGTTCCAACTCGCGAGCGAAGTCGGCCAGCTCGCCGTACAGCCGCGCATTCTCGGTCGCCACCGCCACGGCTGCGGCCAAAAATTGCAGCAGTTCCAGATCGTCACTGGTGAAGACGCCTTCATCGCGATTCAACACGACAATGGCGCCCAACACACGGCTCTTCACGATCAACGGCACCGCCAGCAGGTTGCGGACAATCAGTTCATACGGCAGCCGATCGGGTTGGGGCTCATTCGCGACCACGGGTTCGTGCGTGGCAACGAGTCGCCCGATAATGCCGCCGCCGATTTGATCGGCGTCCACACGGATCCACGCCTCCACCGCATCCAGCGTATTGCGAAATTGAAGTTCGCCCGACTCGGCATCAAACAACACCAGCGACCCGGCCGTGACGTGCAAGGTCTGGCGGATGCTGTGCAGTGACATCGTCAACACCCGATCGAGTTCCAGCGATGACGTAACCGCACGGGTGATCTCGTTGAGCACCGCCAGGTCTTCGCTGCGCTGCTGCGCGTCGTGATACAGCCGGGCGCGCTCCACGGCCGCGCCAATCTGGCTGCCAATGGACACGAGCAAATTCAGCGCTTCGCTGTTGCCGGGCGTCAGGCCCACCACGATCAACGTGCCCAGCACGCGATTGCGGCTGATCAGCGGCACGCAGGCGGCGCCATATTCAAGCGTGGTGTCGATGAGGTCCGTGCGGGCAGGCGGCGTGCGCAAATACAACTGCGCCTGCCCCGCTTGCGCCACCTGTTCGGCAAGCACCAGATCGCGCGCCACATCGGGCGTGGGCCAGCGCTGCGCGGCGATGACCTGCCGCCCGGTGGCCGCGCGTAAGGTGATGAAGCCCGCGATCAAATCGAGCGACGCCAGCACCTGATCGAGCGCCGAATTCAGCACGTCGGGCAATTCCACGGCCCG
Organism: Chloroflexota bacterium; assembly: GCA_016219235.1. The sequence goes on along the minus strand of JACRBO010000511.1, from coordinate 215 downwards.
ACCGATCGTCTGCGCGACGGCGTTCAGCGCCGCCAACGCCTGATTGCGCACCCACAGGTTCTGCTCGGCACGATGCAACCGCAGCATGGAGTTGACGCGCGCCAACAACTCGTTCGCATCAAACGGCTTGGCGATGTAATCGTCCGCGCCCAGTTGCAGGCCGCGCGTTTTCTCGATCGGGTTATCGCGGCCTGTCAGCATGATGACGATCCAAT
>JACRBO010000502.1 GCA_016219235.1 Chloroflexota bacterium | reverse complement strand
TGCTCTCGAAGCGTTCCGGGTGCGCGACGATGTCCTGCACCAGTGCGCTCAGGTCGCCGCCGGTCGATTCTTGAGGAGGCACGAGAACGCCCACAGGTTGACCGCTGATCTTGTCGGCGCGATAACCAAACAAGGTCTGGGCGTATTCGTTGCAATACACGATCGTGCCGTCTACGCGCCAGCGAAGGATGGCGGTGTTGGCATGCTGCACCAGTTCAGCATAGCGCGCCTCGCTGGCATGCAGCTGCTCCAGCACATCCACTCGTCGATTGGCCTGCTTCCAGGCGTCAAAGACATAGCTGAACAGGAAACCCATGATGATGAAGACGGCAGCGGAGAAGAGCGTGGCCGGGTTGTCCAGTTGAAAAGAGAACATGGGTGGCGCGAAGATATAGACCGCCAGTGCGGCGGACAGCAGCGTGGATAGCACCCCGCCCCAACGCCCGCTTAACCACGCGCTGAGGAAGGTGGCGGGATAGAACAAGAACCAGATGAAAGGCTGAAAGTAGGGCCGCCACAACAGCCATTGCACGCCGGCGGCGATAAAGGGAATGAGCGCCGCCGCCGCGAGGCTTCGATAGTTTACGACAAATTTGCCGGTCATAAGTCCCCTTCCATGAGGAGTAAGTGTGCACCACTGATGCACGGCCAATGACGAATATCATCTATAGCGCGCGGATTGTCAGAATCCTCATCGCACAGCGGGCAACGTAAAACCTTGCGAGGGGCAGCAGGCTCGGCCACCCCGCAAGGTTATGCAATGGGCTTCATCATTTTTTCGTAAAGCCGTGTGGTCGTCTTTTCCGCGTGCCCTGCGCCTTACCTGGCGGGCGGGAACCCACGGGCTGGATGCCCGACGCGAAGCGAGCACTCGGGCATGACGTTAAGAAGCAATCGCTCAGGCCTTCAACAGGCTAAAGCCAAACACACTGCCCGCGCCCGGCGCGCTGTCCACTTGCACCTGCCCGTCCAGTTTGTCCATGATTTGCCGCACGATCGACAGGCCCAAACCATGACCGGCCCGGCGGATATTATCCAGCTGCTGATTGGCCTTGAAAAGTCCGGCCTGTTGTTCGACCGTCAAGCCCGGCCCGTTATCGCGCACCCAGAAGCTCACGTAGCCGTCGGCCTGCACGCTGCTGCCCAGCTCGATGCACGGCGGCTGGCCTCCATACTTGAGCGCATTGCTGAGATAGTTGAACCAGACTTCCTCCAGCCAGGGCGCATAGCCCATCACCACCGGATACTTCTCAGGGGCAACCACCCGGGCCTGCTGCCGCTCAATGACTTCGCTCAGACGCGACAGGGCCGCCTCGATCACGGGCTGCATCTCGACCGGTTGCAACTTGACCTCGTCTTTGCGCAAACTGGCCAGCAGCAGCAACTCGTTGACGATGCGGCTCATCTTGCGGCTGGCGTTCGCAATGGTCAGCAAATGTGATTGCAGCTGCTGCACCGATACTTCCGTGCGCGCGAGCAGCAGATACTCGCTCATGCCGACCACCGTGCCCAGCGAGGCTTGCAGGTCGTGCGCGACCGTATGCGCGAAGGCGTTGAGGGCGGCATTCTGGTCTTGCAGGGCGCGCTCGGCCTGCTTGCGCTGTGTGATGTCGGTGACAAAGGCCAGGCCAAAGCGGCCCGCCTGAGTGTCCAGGCAACTCAGACTCGTCTCCACCGGAAATTCCGAGCCGTCTTTGCGCCGACCGGCCAACTCCAGGCCCTGCCCCATGGGCCGCAGATGCGGCTCTTGAAAGTAGGCCTGCACGTGCTGAGTGTGCAGCCAGGCGAACCGCTGGGGCAGCAGGGTTTGCAAGAACTGCCCGACGAGCTCATCACTGGCGTAGCCAAACATTTCTTCCAACCGTTGATTGACCAGAATGATGCGCTGGTCTCGATCGATCACGAGCAACCCCTCGGCGAACGAACTGATTAAGGTGCTGACCGTGACATCGCCGCGAAACAGGCCGGCGGCAAAGGCCACCCGGCGCTGAACCTCGATCGTGTGCTGCAGCTGCGCAATCGTGCGCTGCATGGCCTCGACCTCGCTCGCCCCCGCCTCAACCCCGTCGTTGTCTGGCATACCCCACCTCCCCTGTTCCTAGAGTTATACGAGCGGCTGAGGCCGTTGTCAATAGGCTGCGTCGTTTACAGTCGTTGATCGGGCGAAGTATCGAATAAACAGGGTTTTTCCAAAGTCAGTCCGATACGGCTCAAGCCGCCGTCCTCGGCGGCGCTTCTGCGGCTAATCCGCGCCGTCTTCGGCGCGGCGCCAGCGCAAAGCGCTGGGCACGACGTGAGCAGCTTTGGCGGGACCCTGGAAAAGCGCTGATCGGATAAAAACGCGGGCCTAACTTGCTAGACAGGCGTGATAAAATTAAGAACATCCCCAGCCAACTTGTTCAGGATCACAATCATGAGTGACTCGGCCAACTCGCTTAAAGCCCTGCAACACGAAAACGCTGCCCTGCGCCGGCGCATCACCGACTTGGAACAAGTCGAAGCCGCGCTGCGCGAGAGCGAAGCCCGCTTCCGCAGTTACTTTGAACTGCCGCTGGCCGGGCGCGCCATCACCTCGCCGGACAAGGGCTGGCTCGACGTCAATGCCGCGCTGTGCGATCTGCTGGGCTACACCAGAGCCGAACTGATGCAGACCACCTGGAACGACCTGACTCATCCCGATGATCTGGCGGCCGATCTGGCGCAGTTCACCCGGGTCCTGGCTGGCGAGATCGACGGCTACACGCTGGAAAAACGCTTCATCCGCAAAGACGGCCAGCTCATCCACGCCGAGCTGGCCATTCACTGTCTGCGTCAGTCCGACGGCGCGGTGGACTATTTTGTGGCTCTGCTCCAGGACATCACCGGGCGCAAACAATTGGAAAATACGCTGCGCGACAGCGAAGCCAGGTTCCGCGCCATAGTCGAGCAGGCTACAGACGGCATCGTGCTGGCTGATGAGCAAGGCACCGTCATTGAATGGAATCACGCCCTGGAACAGGTGACGGGCATTCCACGCGCCGAAGCGCTCGGTCAACCCGTCTGGGACGTTCAGGGCCGCCTGATGTTGGCCGCGCGCCGCGACCCGTCCGCGGTCACCTTTTTCAAGAACAGCTTGCTCGCCAGCCTGACCACCGGGCAGTCACCGTACTTCAACGCGCCCAGCGAAGTGCAGATCGAAACGGCCTCCGGCGAAGTCAGAACTATCAGCCAAAGCAACTTTCCCATCAAGACCGCCAACGGCTATCGCCTGAGCGGCGTGATCCACGACATCACCGATCGCAAACGGATCGAGCAGCAGTTGGAACGGCGGGCGTCGCAAATGGCCACCATCAATGACATTGGCCGTCAGATTACGGCGGCACTGGCGGTGGACGATGTGCTAGAGCGCGCCGCGCATCTGATGCATGAACGCCTGGGGTATCATCACGTCGGCATTTTTGTCTTCAATGGAGACCACACCGGGCTTGTCTTGCGCGGCCGGGCCGGGAAGTTCACCCACCTCTTTGCGGCCAATCACCGCCTGAGCATCGGCCAGGGCATCGTGGGCTGGGTGGCGAAACACGGCCAGCGGCTGCTGGCCAATGACGTGCAGGCAGAACCGCGCTACGTCAATGCCTATGGCGAGGCGCTGCCGACCCGCTCCGAATTGGCCGTGCCGATTGTCATCGTCGGCGAAGTGTGGGGGGTACTGGATGCGCAAAGCCCGCAGCTCAACGCTTTCGATGACAACGATGTGCTGGTGACGGAAACCCTGGCCGATCAAATCGCCGTGGCGTTAGAGAACGCCCGTTTATACGAGGCGGCCCAACACGAGATTGCCGAGCGGCGGCAGGTGGAAGAATTGTTGCACGAACTCAACGCCACGTTGGAACAGCGGGTGGCCGATCGGACTGCCGAGTTGCAGGCGGCCAACGCCGCCCTGGCCGCCGCCAACGCTCGGTTGACCGAACTGGATCGCCTGAAGGATGAATTTCTCTCGCGCATCAGCCACGAGCTGCGCACGCCCCTGACCGGCATCTTAATTGCCCTGGAACTGTTGGAAACGAGCAAGCCCGAGAAGCGCGAGCGGCACATGCAGCGGCTCAAGCACTCAGCTGATCGGCTGCACGCGATGATCGAAGACATCCTGATGTTCTCGCAGTTGAATCGTTACACCGACCCGGCCACGCTGCAACCGATCGCGCTGAATCCCTGGCTCGAAAGCCGTCTGGCGACCTGGCAAGCCTTGAGCGCCGATCGCGGGCTGGTCCTGCGGCCGAACCTGGCGCGCGATGTGCCGCCGGTCCGCGCCGATAGCGCGCTGGTCATGCAGGCACTGTCGCGTGTGGTGACCAATGCCATCAACTACACGTCGACCGGCTCGGTGACGATCTCGACCGTGCGCTGCGACGCTGACGGTCACGCCTGGGCGACGGTCAGCGTAACCGACACCGGCCCCGGCATTACACCCGAAGATTTGCCCCACATCTTCGAGCGCTTCTATCGTGGCAGCGCCGCCGCCGACTACAAGACATCGGGCGCGGGCATCGGGCTTTCGATCAGCCGCGAGATTGTTGAGCGGCTGGGCGGCCGCCTGACCGTCGAAACAGAGCTGGGTGTCGGTTCGACGTTTACGCTCTGGTTGCCAGTGGCCTGAATCTACAACCACAACGCCCGCCGCCGGAAAGATTTCTCCCGGCGGCGGGCGTATTCTTCACTCGTCACTTATCACTCGTCATTTCTCACTACGCAAGTGCGGATACAAAATCACTTCGCGAATAGTGGTGCGATTGGTCATCAGCATCGTCAGTCGATCCATGCCCATGCCGAAGCCGCCGTTGGGCGGCATGCCGTAGCGCATCGCGCGCAGGTAGTCCTCATCCAGCGGATGCGCCTCGCCCTCTTCCATGTTGTCGGCGTGCGCCATCTCCACAAAGCGCGCTTCTTGATCGAGCGGATCGTTCAACTCGGAGAAGGCGTTGCCCATCTCCATACCCGCGATGAAGAACTCAAAGCGCTCCACGTGCAAGGGATCGTCTGCCTTGCGTTTCGCCAGCGGCGAGATGTCGCGCGGATAATCATAGATAAACGTCGGCTGGATCAGTTCCGGTTCGACGTAGTCGCCGACCAGCCCATCGATCAACTTGCCCCATGACGCATCCTCGGGCGCGTTCCCGCCGTGGGCGCGGATCGCCGCTCGCAGTTCATCGGCGGTCGGATAGTCCGCATAATCGATTTCGGCCCACTTTTTGATCGCTTCCCGCATCGTCAGGCGCTGCCACGTGCCGCCCAACTCGATCTCATACTCGCCATATTGAATCTTCGTCGAGCCGGTGACTGCCTGAGCCACGTAAGCCAACAATTGCTCGGTGATTTCCATCACCTTGCGATAGTCCCAGTACGCGGCGTAGAACTCCAGCTGCGTAAACTCGGGATTGTGCTTGAACGACACGCCCTCATTGCGGAAGTCGCGGCCGATCTCGTACACACGCTCGTACATGCCCACGAGCAGACGCTTCAGATACAACTCGAACGAGATGCGCAGATACAAGTCTTGATTCAGTTGATTGTGATGCGTGATGAAAGGCCGTGCCGCCGCGCCGCCGTAGAGCGGCTGCAACACCGGTGTCTCCACTTCGATGAAGTCCAGGTTATCGAAGAAGCGCCGTACCGCGTTGACGACCTTCGTGCGCGTGCGGAACACCTCGCGCGTTTCGGGATTCGACAGCAGATCGGCGTAGCGCTGGCGCAGGCGCGTTTCAGTATCCTTCAGGCCGTGCCACTTCTCCGGTGGGGGCGTGATGGCCTTGGCGATCAATCGGAGGCTGGACAGCCGCAGCGTCGGTTCGCCTGTCTTGGTGCGGAACATGTGGCCCGCCACCTCGACAAAATCGCCCAGGTCCAAATCTTTCAGGAAAAGATCATACGTCTCTTCGCCGACCTCGTCTTTCTTCAGGTAGACTTGCAGGCGGCTCGTGCCGTCCTCGATGTGCGCGAACG
>JACRBO010000508.1 GCA_016219235.1 Chloroflexota bacterium | reverse complement strand
GCGCTCGATCACGGCCTTGAACACGTGCGCCAGCAATTCTTTGGCGAGCACCGTGCGCAATGCGCCGCCATGATTGCCAACCGGGGTGCGAACTCCATCGATGATGACTGCGTCTTTCATGGTTCCTCCCTGGGTAAGTGGGTTGATCGGTAGATTGGTAAATTAGTAGATTGGTAGATTTGTGCATGGCTCGATCGGGTGATGACCAATCTACCAATTCCCAATCTACCAATTTACCTACTTTCTCAAGACTGCGAGCAGCACGTCCGTCATAGTGCTGTAGAGCGATTCGAGATCGGTGGCGATAATCTCCGCGCGCAGCGGATGGCTGAGCAAGACCAGCACGCCGTTGAGGCCGGCCCACAGGACGCTGGCAGCCTCGCGCGTATTTTCGATCGTGATCACGCCTTCGGCCTGCGCCTGTTTGACGGCGCGTTCCAGCCATTCCAGGCCGCGCAGGCTGCGCGTCAACACATCTTGATAGACGCCGGGATCGATCGTGGCCTGGAATTGCCCTCGATCGAAGGCCATGATCAATCGGTAGTAATCGGGACTCGTTTGGAAGAAGTCGAGGTAAGCGACCGCAATCTGGCGCAGGCGCGTATTCGCGTCCAGCGGTTGATCGATCGCGCAGGCGGTTTCGAGTTCAGCGACCAGCGCATCCAGGCCGTCTAAAAGCAAATGAGCAAGGATGGTCTCTTTCGTATCGAAATACAGATAGACCGTGCCCTTGCTCACTTCGGCTTCGACCGCTATATCGTCGACGGTGGCCGCGTGAAAACCGCGCGTGAAGAAGATGTCTTTGGCAGCCCGCAGGATGTCGTCGCGCCGCTGCGCTTTTTCGCGCTCGCGTCTTGCCGCGCCGCGCCGGGAGGCCGTTACACGTTGGCCGTTGGACTTTGCCTTCTCCGCCATAACACCCCGCGTCATGACTGTCAGTCATTCCTTGACTATGAGTCAGTATAACTAAATAACGCACCGTGTCAAGACAAAAACCCTCAAAATTAGATTAGTGAAATAAGTTGCTTGCGCGCCGTGGTAAAATGCCGCTATGCCCATTCACGTTTTGCCCGCCAACCTCGTCTCACAAATCGCCGCCGGTGAAGTCGTCGAGCGGCCCGCCTCGGTCGTGAAAGAGCTGATCGAAAACGCGATCGATGCCGGGGCGACCGACATCACCGTTGAGGCGCGCGACGGCGGCCGATCGTTTTTGCGCATCTCCGATAATGGATCGGGCATCCCGGCAAGCGAAGTCGAGTTGGCCTTCAGCCGTCATGCCACCAGCAAGCTGTCCACCGCCGATGATCTCTCGCACATTCGCACGCTGGGCTTTCGCGGCGAAGCGCTGGCGTCGATTGCGTCCGTTGCGAAAGTCACGTGCGTCACGCGGGCGCGCACCGAATCCGCCGGGACCCGATTGGTGATCGAGGCCGACGGCGTGATGGACCGATCAGGTGTCGGCGCGCCCGCCGGTACCGTGATCACGGTCGAGAATTTGTTTTACACGGTACCGGCTCGGCTCAAATTCCTCAAGTCGGACACGACCGAGCGCCGCCAGATCGATACGCTGATCAGCCGCTACGCGCTGGCCTATCCGGCCATTCGCTTCAACTTGATCAACAACGGGCGCACCTCGTTTCAGACCACGGGCAACGGTTCGCTGAAAGATGTGTTGATTGCGGTGTATGGCGTGGAAGTAGCGGAGCAAACGATTGAACTACCCCCATCCCAGCCTTCCCCCGCTGACGCAGGGGAAGGAGTAAAAGTTTCCGGCTTTATCTCCGCGCCCGCGCTATCGCGCTCCAATCGCAGTGATATGACGATCTTTGTCAACGGGCGTTGGGTGCAGGATCGCGGCCTGAATATGGCGGTTTTGCAGGCCTATCACACGCTGCTGATGGTGGGGCGCTATCCGTTGTGCATCCTGCGCGTCGAACTCGATCCCGAAGATGTCGATGTCAACGTGCATCCTGCCAAAACCGAAGTACGCTTTCGCAACAACGACCTGATCTTCCGTGTAGTGCAGCGCACGGTGCGCCGCACGTTGATTGAGCACGCGCCGATCCCGCAGCTGCAATCCGCGCCGCCCATCGACGCGTGGCAACCGGCGCTGGACACGCACGAAGATGTGGCAGCGGCGCGGCGCGAACAATTACGTTCGTTGCAGCCGGTCGAGCGGTCGATGGGTCAATTAGTCGATCGGTCAATTGGTCAATCGGTCGATCGGTCAACCGGTGAACTAGTCGATCAGTCAATTGGTCAGTCGGAAAATCAGTCAACCAGTCAACCGGGCAACCGGTTACCAGTTACCGATTACCAATCACCAATCGACCGATTACCAGTTACCAGTCCCCAGTTACCACCCTTGCGCGTCATCGGCCAGATCGGCGCGATGTACATCATCACCGAAGGGCCGGAGGGCATGTACCTGATCGATCAACACGCGGCGCACGAGCGCATCCTGTATGAGAAATTCATGGCCGATAAAACCGCGCAGCAATTGGCCGTGCAAAGTTTGCTCGATCCGATTGCGCTGGAATTCTCGCCGGACGAATCGACGCTGATTGAAGAACATCTTGATGTGCTGCACGCTATCGGCTTGCAGGTTGAACCGTTTGGCGGGAATACCTGGCTTGTTCGCAGTTTGCCCGCGCTCCTGCTGAACGACAACCTTCGCACAGCAATGAATGAACTGGTGGCGGACTTGATGGCGGGCGACCTGCCCTTTGCGGCCAACGAGGAAGCGAAGTTGATCACGCGCGTCTGCAAGCGTGCGGCCATCAAGGGCGGGCAGGTGCTATCGGCGGCGGAGATGAACGAGTTGATTCGCCAACTGGAATTATGCGCCTCGCCGCGAACGTG
>JACRBO010000507.1 GCA_016219235.1 Chloroflexota bacterium | reverse complement strand
TGATTTGAGGTTGTGTCGCCTCGTGCCTCACCCCCGGCCCCTCTCCTGAGAATAAACTACGATTCTCAGGAGAGGGGAGCGGCCACTCCCCCTCTCCCGAAATCACGCTTGTGATTTCGGGAGAGGGGGCCGGGGGGTGAGGCGCATACGGCGCATACCTTGCTGACGCATCTCTCTTTGCGGACGCACTTTCCGCGTGTTCTGTCACCGCCAGCCACACGCCGTCATCCGTCAGCCACACCGCACGATTCAGCCCGTGCACGTAATAGCGCACGTTGGCCGGGAACTGGCCTACGTTTTCAATGAAGAGGATCGAAGATGGGTCCGCTTCACCGCTCTCCTGAGAATCATTCTGTATTCTCAGGAGAGGGGACGGGGGTGAGGCATCCACCACCAACGGCGCAGCCAATACCGTGATCAAGGACACAACAACGATGAGTGCCATCAAGCGTGTGCGCATGTTTATCCCTCGTCATAGACCTGTCAGGTGGCGCATGAAGTGCCTGTTTGATCGGGCTGCTGTGCGCCACCTGACAGGTCTGGCCGCTACCGGTATTCATCCGCGCCCAGGTCGTAGCCGCTGCCGAAAGGCCGCGCCTGCCCGTCGATGTCGGTGGTCACGCCGAAGTTGCTGCCCGCGTCTCTGGCCGCCGATGATGAGCCGAGGTGGTAGTCGGTCGTGTACGCGGGATTACCGAAGACATCGTGCGAGTGTGTTACCGTCGCGTCGAAGTTCATGGTGTTGCCAAACCACAGCGTGTAGTCGAAAGCCACATCGCTGCGAGTTGCATCGTACTCGTACACGCCGCGGGTCTGCCCGCTGACGATGGTGTCGTAGCCATTCAGCGTAACGTAGCCCGCCACGTGAATGCCTTGCGACTCCTTCGGGATCGCCGTGGCTTGGTCGGGCTGCGAAGATCGATCGGGAAGTTGGAGCATCTCCAGATCGTCGATACGTAAACGAGCGGGCTTAGTCGATTGAGCGCTCGTTCGCAGCAACGTCGTCGGCAGGCCGTTATCCGCGATGGTATTGTGCAGTAACGTCACACCGACAGACTCATCGGAGTAACCGGAGATCAAGGTGAAGCCGCTGCCGCCGTACGGCGCGCGATTGCGGGCGACAACGTTGTTGACAAAGGTGACGCCCGTGCTGCCGGTGGATACGCGCACGCCGCCGCCGCTGCTGCCTTCGGTGGTCACATCCAACGGCGCGGCGACGTTGTCCAGAATCCAGTTGGCGCTGACGGTGAGGTTGGCCGCGCGATACAGGCTGAGGCCGCCGCCCGATCCCGCCGTTCCGCCGAGGTTGGCGACGTTGCCGCTGATGACGTTGTTGGCGATCACGCCGCCGAGCGTGCTCCACACGTACACGCCGCCGCCCAAACCCTGCGGGCCAACTTCTGTGCCGACGTTGTCCGTGATGGTGTTGCCGCTGACAGTCATGTTGTTCAAGCCAAACACCAACAGGCCGCCGCCCTCCGCGCTGTTTTCCGTGCCGCCGGTATTGCTGTAGATGGTGTTGTTGGTGATCTGCGCGCGATTGCTGTAGCGGACGAAGACGCCGCCGCCCAGACCTGTCGTGCCGTAATTCGAGATGGTGGCGAAGTTGTGATAGACGCGATTGCCGGTGAACACTGCGTCGTGCCGCGCGTCGATGTAGACGCCGCCGCTGCCATCGCGCGTGTAGCGTGACGCCACGTTGCCCGCGATGATGCAGTCGCGCACGGTCAGCGTATCGCCGCCCAGCGGCACGCCCTGCGCGAACAACGCGCCGCCTGCCTCGTTGTAACTGTAGTAGGGATTGTATTCGCCGCCCTGCCCGCTCGCTTCGCCTTCCATCAGATACAGCCCGTCGATCACGGCGCTGACGAACGGCGGCACGACGATGGCGCGCCCGTCAAAGCCGTTGAGGCCGGGTCGCAGCACGGTCTTGTACCTGTTCACGTCGCGTGCGCTGAAGTCCGCGCTATAGCCGCCGCGCAGCGTCAGCGACTTTGCGAGATACACCACCTGCTGTATCTCGCTCGGCCCGTAGTAACCGTCGGGCTTGGCGTGCAGATTCGTCTGGTAGTACGTCAGCAGTTTCGAGCCGCTGGGCCGTTCAAACGTGTAGGCCGCTTCGTAGCCCGCAATCGCGATCACATCGTTGGCATTCGCGTGATCGACCGCGTATTGCAGCGTCTGGCATGCGGTCTGCGGCGAGGCGCACTCGCCGCTGTCTGTGCCCGATCGCGTCACAAAACGATTGGGTGCGGGTGCGGGCGTTCCGCTGCGCGCGATCAACGGCAGATAGACCGTCGGCAGCGGCCGATAGATCGTCGAAGTATCCGGCGTTGAATGAATCGGCTCGATGTTGCCCGAAAAATCGATCGCGTGTACGCGGAAGAAATACTCGGTGTCTTCCACCAACCCGACCGGCTGAGCTGGCCCGAAGATCAATGTGAGGTCAGGCGCTGCGCCCATCTCATAATCCCATTGCGTGGTCTGCGTCAGCCAGTGCGTCCACGTGCCGCCGCTGCCCACGCGATATTCCACCACGTACTCCTTGATGCCGCTCGCATCATCCACGCCGCTGAGGGTGACGGTGAACGACGGCGAGATGGACACGGGCGGGCTGGACAACGTGGATGTGGGCGCAGCGCGATCGATGGCAAAGTCCACGCTGGCGTGCGCGCCGTTCACACTCACGTTGAGGGTGTGTGTGCCTGCGCTCAACGCGGCGAGGTTGAGTGTGGCCGTGTAGCCATCGCCTGCCTGCCACGTCAACGCCTGCGGATTGCCGTCAATCTGCTGCGTGAACGAACCGCTGAGGCCATTCACCGCAGCGCCGTTCGCACCGCGCACTTCGGCGTGGATCGTCGCCTGCGCGTCGCCGGAGTCATACACGCTCTGATCGGCGCTGAGTTGCAACGCATTGCCATCGACGTTGAAGGCGTGCTGCGCTGTGGCGATGACGCTGCCGCTGGCGTCTTCGATCTGCACGTGCAGCACTTTGGGGCCGGGCCGCCAGCCCAGCGTATCGAAGGTCCACGTCAGCACATTGCCGCCGTCGGCGGGCGTGAAGGTGCTCCACTCACCGACGAGCGATGCATCGCTGGCGTTGGCGATGTGCCAGCGCAGCGCCAGCGGTTGCGCGGGGTCGGTCGTGATCGTCGCCGAGATCGACCGGGCCAGTTGATCGATCGCGACGGGCTGGCCGTCGTTGATCACGAGGGTGTTGATCGCAGTGCCCGTCGTCGGCGCATCGAAATCGATCTGGAAATCAGCGGTGTTGATCAACGTCACTTGTCCGCCGCTCGGATCGTAGCGCAGCGGCACGAAGCTGATCACGACGCGCACGCCGCGCGCATCGGCGTAGGTGTTGATCCAGTACGGCGTGGCGGGATACGGCGCAGTGAGGGTATAGGGGACTTCGCTGACGCCGAACGATCGATCGCCGGCGGTCTGCGGTTGCAGCGTGATCGCGCCGCCGTAAGACGTAGTCGTGCTGGCGATCCACGTCACCTGCACGTTGCTCGATCCGGCAGGCAGGTAGATCGATCGGGCCAGCACCGGCACGATCGGGCCAGCATTCAACGCAGTGAGCGTGCCTTCATTCGGCACTTCAAACAATGCGCGACTTTGATCGTCAACCGTCACACGGAAATTGGGCGCGGCGAAGTTGATCGTGATGGCGTTGGTGGCCGCATAGGACAAGATGGTATCTTGTCCCACATTCGCCCTCACGGCCACAGGCGCGGGCTGCCGTCGAACGGGTTGTGTGGGCAGGCCGTATAACTCCGTGCCGTAAATACCGATCACGTCGCGGTCTACAAAGGTATTGGCGGGATGCGGCGTGTAGTAGGCGCGCTGCGCGTCACGGCGCACTTCGCCGATGGTCGGCTGCGCGCCGCCGATCAGAGAGTTCATGAAATCGAAGTGGACTTGATCGTTGTAGCGCATGGCTGCGCCCGCCGTCGTCTGGCCGTAGGTGGTTGAAGCATGATAGGTAATCTGGCGGTCGAGCACGGCGCGCACCAACGCCTGCGTATAGTAGTTGGTGACGGTGATGGTGGACGGCGTAACGTCATAGCCGGTGGAGTAGCCCGCGTGACAGCCGATGTTGATGAAGGCCGAGCCGGGAAACGGCGCGCGGTTGTCAATGAAACCCGCGTGGAAAACTGTCGTCGTGGGCGTGGTATTGTAAAGGTGATTGGCGTGGGAATTAAGGACGGTCAGGCGCGGACCAGCCGACGGGTCTTCCAGTCCGTAGGCTACGTTCCCGGGTCTCCAGCCCCAGCCGGCTTCCTCGTCGTACCACAGACGGCGCAGAGGTTTGCCTCGGTCGGTCAGCTGGGTCGTGTACGTCACATAGCCGGCCGCCAACTGCGCGGCGTAGAATGGCCGCGAATTTTCCTGCCAGTCAAAAGTGACCGTGCCGGTGACGTTCTTCTCGTTCTTGATGTTGAACAGGAAGGCCGAACCGGTTTTTGGCCCGGCGATCAGCGGCTGCTCGTAACCGTCGATCATGGCGGTGAGCGACAGCGGCGAGCGCGCGAAGATGCGGCCCAGTCCCCACTCGGCCAGCGGCGCGTTGGGCGTGGCAGCCGCGTGCGTGCTGTACGGCACATCGCTCAAGATGAAGTTGGCCTGCGTGTCGATGATAGCCGGGACATTGTGGTTGATCGGTTGAGTGCAAGTGATGGTGGCAAAGTAACGACACTCATCGGTTGCTTTGGGATCGGGCACGCGATAGAACGGCAGCACGGCATCATCGCCGACGACGGCCACGTACTTCATACTCGACGTGGGCACGAAGCCCACCAGTTGATCGATGGCGGGGTACATCTTCGCCCGACCCGCGTTGGCGGTGTAATCGAAATCGTCCGGGCCGTAGGCATCCTGCCGCACGTCGAGGATTGCGCCCGCGTGATCGGCGCCGTACTTCCGCACCCGCTCTACCGCCTCGTAGTAATCGACGGTGCGATTGCCGTTGGTGTCCTTCGTCGCCGAGTCAGTGGCCGTGCGATCGAACTCCTCGAATAACGCGCGGAAATCGGTGAGCACGATCAACTCCGGTTTGGGCAGCGGCTTCAACGTCACCCGATCGAGCAGCACGGCGTTTTGGATATCGTCGTTCTGCGTGATGTACAGTTCCAGCGAGGTCGTGACCGAGCCGGTGGGCGTGTACCACGCCGACCAGTGGAGATCGTCGGCGTTGAGGTCCGCGTCCGGCCACCACCAGACGCTGGTGCCGTTGTCGTCGAGGTACGTCGCGTGATTGAGGTCCCCGTTTTGCGCCACCAGCAATTGATACTGCGACAGGCACGGCTTCAGCAGCGCGGCCAGATATGGATCGACATCGGTGTAGGCCAGCAGCGTGTGACCGGGCGTGAACACGCTCGTCGGGATGAAATTGCTCGACGAGACACGCAGCACGATCGGCATGTTGGAAAACTCGGAGGTGTTGCCCTGCGGATCGGTCGCCGTCGCCGAAACGAAATATCCGTTGGG
>JACRBO010000518.1 GCA_016219235.1 Chloroflexota bacterium | reverse complement strand
TGATCTGATCGAGCAAAGTCTGATACCGCCCGATGAGCAATGAATCGAAGTTATTAGCCGACGGCACGCCATCGATCATCGCGAGGTTAGGCAGCAGCGTCTGACGAAAGTTCAGCCAGTAGCCCAGATCGTTCGGCCCGTAACCGATGAACTTGTTATCGGTCGCCAGATACTTGCCAAACTTCAATGCACTTTCGTCGGCCTCAAAATAAAACGTGCGCCCGCTCAGCCCGTCGGCCTTGATCGCTTCTGCTGCCGGGTTCGGCGCGTGATACACCTCGGCAGGCAGTGTCGGGTTTAACGCAAAGTGCGCGCTGATCAGATCAATCGCAACCACGCCGACCACGATCAACATCGGTTTGCGATCGCGAACGCGCAGTCTGAACAACCAGCCGCTCACCCCTAGCAACACACCCAACCGCACTGTGGCCGGGCCAAATGTCACCACCCGTCCGCTCAATGCAACCAACGCCGCCCCACCCGCCAGCGCCACCGCCAAACCCAGCAAGATCAATCGGTTGGCCGCGCGCCGCGAGAAACCCTGCTCAAGCCAGCGCTGCGCACCCAGCGCCGCCAATCCGCACAGCGCCGGAATCGTTACGACCAGCCAGCGTGCCGGGCCTTGAAACAAATCGAAGCCGGGCACGTTTTCGTACAAGAACACATAGATCGGCGTGAACCAGCCAAAAGCCAACACCAACGAAATGAGCGCGCTTAGGGTGAAGAAGTTGATCAGTGATTGGCGATCGGTGATTGGTAACTGGTAATTGGTTACTGGTAACTGGTCAACCGATCGACCGATTGACCGATTGACCAATCGACCGATTAACCGATTGACCGATTGACCGATTGACCACATCGCCAACAACAACGGCAGCAAGCCGATGTACGCCGCGTTCTCCCAGTAGTTGTCGTAGCCCCAGAAATTGTTCTGCGCCGGGCCGGGCGTGCCAAAGAAATCGGGGGAGAGCAGTGTCAGCAAGCGCGGCGGCCAATACGAATGTGTCAGCACCTTGATCGATTCCAGCCCGCCCGCCCGTTGCGATTCGCGCGTCAGTTCAGCCGCCGGCAGCAGTTGAATCGCGGCCAGGCCCAGGCCAATCATGATAGCAACTGCGAATCCCGCTAATGACAGGGGGACATGGTGACGGGGCGACCAATCCCCGCCCCTGTTCGTTGCTGTTGCGAACGGGGGAGGGTTAGGGTGGGGGTTTAGCGCCCGCCAGACAACATACGCGCCTACCAGGACCAGGCCATACACCGCCGTCTGGGCGTGCCCGGCCAGCACGCCCAGGCCAATCGCCAGTGCCAGCCAGAGCGTATTGCGTATTGCGTGTTGCGTGTTGCGTGCGGTGGCGTCCCTGATCCCTGATCCCTGATCCCTGATCACCAACTTCTCTGCCCGCCACAACCACGCCGCCAGCCACGGCAGCGTCACCGTGATGCTCATAAAGCCCAGTCGCGCGATCAAGAAACCGTTGAGCTGAAACGCCAGCGCGCCCAGCGTCGCCGCAAACGTCGAGAGTTTCAGCGTTCGCAGATACGCATACATGAACACGCCCGCCAGGATCACGTGCAGCAGCGCTGTATAGCCCAGCGCGAATTCGGTGGGCAAGATCAGATACAGGCAGTTCAACGGATAAAACGTGCCTGTCTGCAAATTCGCCGCGAGGGGCGCCCCACTGCCGGCCAGCGGATTCCACAGCGGCAGTTGACCCGCGCGCCACATCTCTGCCGCTAGTTTCTGCCACGGATAGAACTGCATCAGCGGCACGCCCCAGTACAACACGCCGCCCAGCACGACGGGCAGCAACAGCATCGTCGGCACAGTGACGAGTGTGACGAAAGGCCAATAGTGAACCAGCGTAAAACGCTTCATCTTCTTCGTGCTCTTCGTGTGCTTCGTGGTTAGCGCTTGATTCGATATATCTGATACCCGTTCCGGTCATACACCAGATCGAGATTATCCAACCCCGACAGGTCAACCTGGCCCAACTGTTTTTCCAACGGGCCGTAAATGACGTAAGTGATCGACCAGTCGCGCAAGAACGCTTGACGCGCCTCGTCGGGAGTAGCGGCCGCGTAAAACGCTGCCACAAGTTCGCGCTTCCGATCGCTGTAGGCTGTCTCCGGGCCGTGTCCCGTGAACATCCGCGCAGCCACGATCGTCGGCGCGAAATTACTCGTCGCATACGAGGCGAGGATCACAGCATCAGGTTGCACTTGAGCATCCAGCCAGCGCAGCGCGGCGATTTCGCCGCCGTCACGGAAACTGGGCGGCAACTGCGCCAGCATCCGCATCGATTGTTCGCTCAACAACAACGCGTAGGTCGCAAACAACAGCAACAACACGGCGGCGAGCGCCCACTGGCGCAGACCACGCGCCGAGTAGCGGCGATGGGTCGCCAGCCGGCGCACCACCCGCGATCGACGCCACGCGGGCAAGACGCGATATACCAGACCCATTGCGGCGAAGATACTCAGCGAAATCTGCCAACCTTCGATCAGGCGGCGTTGAAAGCTAAACGGCGCATAGGCTAGCACGGGGCCAATCACAAACCAGGCCACCAACTTCGGGTTACGAGCTTCAGAGTTTGGATTTTTCTTCAGCCCAATAATCGCCAGCACGCCGACCAGCAAATAGCCCACCACGAAATGCAGCGGCGGCGGCGAGAGCATAATGCCCTGCGTGTACCATTCGGTCAAAATCGGATCAAACGTAAACAGCATGAAACTGTAACCGATGATCGGCGCGATCATGATGACCGGGATGATCGACCGGCGTAACACATCGCCGGCCAGGCGCCGTCGATCGATTGAAACCGCGATCACGCTCGCGGCCAGGATCGCATACACCACGCCGACATCGAGTGGCACGAGGACGCCCATCACGAACCAGCACAGACCCGCCCAAATCGGGCGCGAATGATCAGACCACAGCGCCATGAAACCCAGCAGCAAGCACATCCGCGCCAGGCTGATGTGGGGAAAGGCGTAGATCGTCAGGAACGTAAACGCTTCAGGCGAGATCAGGTCCAGCGGGGCGCTGCCCAGCCAATTCGGCTGGCCCATCAAGATTAGCAGCCAGCCGAGTCCGCCGCTAAACACCACCAGCAGAAAGGCGATCCGGCGAGCGGCACGCGCTACGGCGAACCTGGCGATAAACCGGTACAACACCAGCAGATACAGCGTCGCAAAGATCAGCCGCGCCAAATGAAAGACAACACTGAGCGGCAGACCAAAGACTGCGGCAATTTTCCCCAGCAGCAAATAATGGATGTAAATGAGTGTGCCCGTATGCGGCTCGGAAGTGTAGGGCAAATGAAATAGCCATGCCCCATGCGCGCCTTCATTCATCTTGGCTAAATAAGAGTTGCCGTCTTCAATGGCGATCACAAATCCGCCGAAGACGTGATCTGAGGTTGAGCGCAGCGCACCGATCGCATACGGGATGCTGGAGATGATCAGGGCGATGACGATCCAGACGAACACCCAGCGCCATTCGGTCCGAGTGACGGCATTCCGTCGAATCATATTTTCAAGGACTCCACTGCGCGCCGCTGACGCTCGGTGAACGTGGCGAGAGCCAGGGCGACGCCGCAGGCCATCAGCCCTAGCAATGAGATCATCAGACCGGCGTAAACGCGCTTCGGTTGATACACCAACTCGATCGAATGCGTGCCCCACGGCACATACACACCCCGCAGCGCCACGTCCGTCGCAAAGATCATCGCTGGTTCACCCGCCAGCGTCGCCGTCCAATCGGGCGCGTAAACTTCGCTCAGCACCAGCAGCCCCGGCCCCGCCGCTTCGATCTGGATCCGATCCGCCTGCCAGTCAATGATCCGCACGTCGCGCGCGGTCGTTGGCAACTCGATCGGATACGGCAACCCTTCGACAACCGCCGCCGCATCCAACGCGGTTGATTCCAGCCATGTCGCCGCTTCGTCCGGCGACGTTGCCACATCAATTCGATTGACGACCACCGCGCGCGGCCGATAGCGATCATTCTCATACACGATCGTCTCACCGCTGCGATAGCGCTCGATCAGATCAGCCGACTCGATCGGAAACTCGGCGACGACAAACTTCACGTTGAGCGCACCCAACAAGGCTGTGTTTGGTTGCACGTCTTTCAATGCCGTGCCGATGTCGGCATCGGTCGTGATGCCCGCAAACGGCGGCAGCGTCACCGAGTAGCCCCACGCGCCGACACCGGTGGCGCGCTGCATCAAACGCACATAGCGCGTCAGTTGCAGCGGATCGACGCCATCGGCCAACTGCAACTCATACTGCTGTGCCACATGCTGTGGAATCGATAGCGACGGCGAATAGACCCGAAAATCACCCGGCTGCTGCTTCAACCACGCGGCCACGTCACGACCCTTCGAAAACGCCGCCTCGACGGTTTCCACTCGATACACAGCCCAATCGACCGACATCAACTCGATCACGATCAAGCCCAGACTTACGGCGGCCACAACCGTCTGATGTGCTGGCCGCCTGACTGACGCCAACACTGTCTGCAACCCAACGCCCGCCAGCACTGCGAAGGCAAACACCACCACGAACCACGCCCGCGCCGGAACGCGCAGCAGCGACGCGCCCGGTAGTTGTAACAGCAGGTCGTACAGCGGCGTGTGCGTGCCCACAGCCACGATCGCGCCGATCACAATCACGCCCGTCAACCACGCCCGCAGCCGCGCCGGGATCGATCGGGCGCGCAGCGCACCGATCACGGCCAGCACGAGCACGCTCAGGCCGACATACGTCGTGCGTTCCGCCGCCCCGCTCCGATCGGCGATCAATAAACCGAGCAGGTACACCGGATCGAGCGACAAGACCCCGGCCTCGTCCGGCGACAACGCCGCCCGCGAGGTATTGTTCGACAACGACAATGTCGGCAACCAGGCCGCAGCCGAGACCGTCGCTGCCACCACGATCACAATCAGTACGCGCCCCGGCGTCCTCAGCCACGCCCGCCGATCGCGCTTCGCGCCGCGCCCTGCGCCGCGCTCTGCGCCGCGCTCTGCGCCGATCACGATCAGATAACTGATCGCCAACGCCCCCGCATAAATCGCCATGCGTGCATCGGCCAGGACGCACACGCCCAGCGCCACACCACTCAGCGTGCTCCCTCCCCTGTTCGCGCATCCTGAGCGAAGCGAAGCGGAGTCGAAGGACGCGAACGGGGGAGGGCTGGGGAGGGGGTACATCACCAACGGCAGCCACGCCCACGCCTCCACCAGCGTCAAATGACCCAGCCCCATGTGCGCCACGATCTTGGGTGCGGCTGCGTACGCAATGGCCGACGCGAACGCAGCCAGCGGCCGCACCTGCCAGCGCCGCAGCAGCGCATACATCGCTGCGGCCGCCATTGAGAAATGCAGCCATAACAAAAGGTTCAGCGCGACGGCCAGCGGCAGCGGCGTCGCCGTTGGCGACGGCGCAAACAACGCCAGCCAGTGCGGCGGATAAAACAACCCCGCCAGCGGATTCTCCGCGAACGGCGTGCCCGACAAGATCGACGTGCGCCACAGCGGCACGTGTCCCGTCGCCGCAAGCTGTTGCCGCGCATACTCAAACGCCGACCAGTGCGTCAGCGTGAGATCGCTCACCATGCTGTTAGCCGGATAGGGCAGCGTATCGTCGATCCGTGGCGCGATCGGCGCGAGGATCAACCCGCCGATGAGCAAACAGCCTAAAACAAGCGCAATTAGACGCATCACGGTTGCACCGTATAGAGTACTACGTCGCCCGATCGGAACACTTCACTCAACGGCAAAGTGGTAACATCCAGCGTACCCAGCGCCCGTTCACGCGCACCAATCAGCACAAAACTCACGTCTTGCAAAGCCGCAGCGCTTTGTCCCACGAAGAAATCCGTCACCAATTGTTTCTTTCGATCGGCATCCACCGTTTCATACGGATGCCCATACACCACCCGCTGCCCTGCAAAGGCCGGGACAAATGCACTCGTTTCCGGCGCGGCCAGCACCACATCATCAAACCGCGCGTGATCGTGCAGCCACGTCATCGTCGCAAACTCATCCGTCGTGAGATAGATACTCGGACTGTGTGCGGCCGCACCTGCGATCAATACCACGACGATCATGATCGAAGTGGGCAGCGTCGCCGCAAAGATCAACCGTCGTGTCCAGATCGTGCGTGCGAGCTGGCCCAAGCCGCTGGCCGCCAACAACCCGATCGGCACGTGCAGCCCCAGTGACAAGCGCCGCTGCAGCGAGATCGGCGCGTAGAGCAGCAGCGCTGTTACACCAATCCACACGAGCAATAGAACGTCCCAATTTGATCGCCGCCGCCACGCAACTTTTGCGGCCGGAACGGCGAGCACGAGCAACAGCCCATAACCAATCACATACTCGATCGGCGGTGGCGACCAGGTTTGATTCTGCGCCAGCCATGTGCGCAGCAACGGATCCAACTGCATGGCCAGATAGATAGCCGAGAGAACCGGTGCCGTGATAAACCCGGCGATCACCGTCAAGGTCAACGGCCCACGCGGCAGTGAGCGATCTCGACGCCACAGTACCAAAAGTGTTGCACCCAGCACAACATAGACAGCCAATGCGGCAAACGGCTGAATGACGGCCAGCGCGACCGATGAAATGCTCAGGCCAATGGCGCGGCGTAACGTGACTTTGGCCGCGTCAAACACCAGCAGGAACATCGCCAGCATCAACGCCGTCGCCAGCGCAAAATGTGCGTTCGCGACAAGACTGTAAAACGTGTTCGATTCAGGAATCGTGAGATCAGACGACGCGCCGTGCCCCAGCAGCAACGCCAACCACCCCAGCCCCGACGAGACCGCGATCAGCCACCACGCCCGCCGTCGCTGATCGATCGCGTCGGTCACGCGCGCGACCAACGCATAGATCGACCACAACAGAGCCAGGCCGCCGAGCAGCCGCGCTGCGTGAAACACCACGATCAGCGGCAAACTAAGAATCCGCGCCAGTTGACCCAGCGCGATGAAGTAGGTGTAGACCAAGGCGCCCTGCCCCTGCTCGGCGGTGTAACGCAGCGTGAAGAGCCAATCGCCTTGCAGACCGATCTGCATCTTGGCAAGATAACTCAGGCCATCGAGCGGATTAACCTGTAAGCCGCTGAAGACCCGATCGGGGCCGGCCGCCAGCGCGCCGGCGAGGTACGGCAGCGAGGCCAGCGCCAGCACGCCGATCGAACTGAGCAACAACCAACGGCGTTCAGCAGAAGTGATCGCGGTGAACATGACGGCCTGATTCTAGCACATCTTCTCGTCAAAAGTGTGCTGGCGCGCAAGCACGTTTGTATCGCGGCAAGCTTGCGTCACGCTTGCGATACAGGCTATAATGGACGTGCTATCTATATACCTATCGCCGAGCGGAGGCGCTGTGGGCAAGACCGATACGCTCCTCGAATTGCAAGACACCGATGCCGTCATCGATCGGCTGATCAAACGCCTGGCCGAGATCAAAGCCAGCCTGCGCGAGACCGAGCAACTGGTCGCCGCCCGTCGGGCGCGGCATGACACCGAGCAACTGGCAGCCCAACGCCGGGCCACACGCAAAGACCTTGAATTGGCCGACGCCACAGTGGACGACAAGATAGAGCTGGCCGAAAAACGTCTGTACAGCGGCGCGGTCAAAAACCCCAAGGAACTCCTCGACCTGCAGAACGACATCAGTTCATTGAAGCGGCAGAAAACTAAACTAGACGAGCAGCTCTTCAACGCCATGCTCGAACTTGAAGAAGCCGAGACGGCCCTGCAACAGCGCACCGCCGACTTCGAGCAGATCGAAGCCAACTGGCGACACAGCCAGTCCGATCTCATTACCGAACAGGTCCAATTGGAAGCAAATCTGACCAATGAACACCGCGATCAGGCCGCCGCCCGCGCCGCCTTGCCCGCCCCCGATCTGGCTCTGTACGATCAACTGCGGCGGCGCAAAGCCGGTGTCGCCGTCGTCGAACTCAACGGCCAATTGTGCGGCGGTTGCGGCGTGCGCGTCACCGCTAGCGTGATGCAACAGGTCAGCCAGAATGATCAGTATGCACGCTGCGGCAATTGCGAGCGTATCTTAGTCAGGCCATAATCGGTTGATCAGTAATCGGTGATCGGTCAATCGGTAATCAGTCGGCCGGTTAGCAATCACCAACTGACCAATCACCAGTTGACTGATTACCAGTTGACTGATTACCAGTTACCAATCGACCGATTCGCTACACAGAGATGCCCATGTTCAAATTCGACTTTCCCTCCTTCGTTATCGGCTTAATCGTCGCGTGGGTCATCGCCTTCGTGCTCTACCATCAGCGTGGGGGTCTGCAACATATTGCGGCCGGTTGGCGTGAGCGCGTCAACCAACTGCGCAACTCGCTCACCGCCAACATCGAAAGCCGCTATCTGGCCGCTTTACACACCCACCTCGATCAACTGGTCGTCACTCAGGTCCACGCCACTTTTGATCAACTTTACGTGACGCAGCGCTTCGCCGCCCCGCCCG
>JACRBO010000505.1 GCA_016219235.1 Chloroflexota bacterium | reverse complement strand
CTGCTGGAAGATGCTGGTGTTGAAGCGGCATCCTGGCAAGGCCGTGCGCGATTCACATACGCCGCAGCTGTTGAAATAGCAGATGGGACTGCTGGCAGCCGCGCTGTTGACCACAGTCGCGACGATACTGAACTACGACAGTTGGGTCGTGGCGGCTGATGTTTGCTGGCTGCTGGTGCTGGTGTCGATGATGCCGCTGTTGAGCAAGATCGCATGGCGCGATCCGGCCGTCATTGTCATTGCGCCGTTGATGATCGGCACGCGCGCGCTGTGTCTGGGGTTGGGCCTACTGCGCGGCTTTCAACGTTTTGCGCTTCAACCCAAATCACCGGCGTAATGCGCTTGCTAACCACACCACACTCGTTGGCCGCGTTGCTCGTCGGCAGCGCATCATTCATGCTTTACCTCATCACCCTCGCCCCGACGATCACGTGGGCCAACTTTGGCGCCGACGGCGGCGATCTGATCAGCGCGGCAGCCACGCTCGGTGTGCCGCACCCGCCGGGTTATCCGCTCTACGTCACGCTCGGTTATCTCTTCACACAACTCCCGATTGGCGCCGTCGCGTTTCGATTGAATCTTTTCTCGGCTGCGTGCATGGCGCTGGCCGCGGCGTTAGTGACGTGGAGTGTGACCCCCATCCCCAGCCCTTCCCCCGTCGATAAACAGCCATCGACAGGGGAAGGGAGCAAGCACCCTCCCCTGTCCGCTGCTTTTCGCGGACGGGGGAGGGCCGGGGTGGGGGCCGGAATCCTCGCCGGACTCGCCTTCGCCGCCGCGCCGATGGTCTGGGGCCAGGCCACCATCGCCGAAGTGCACGCGCTGAATGCGCTGTTGGTTGCGGCCATGCTCACGCTTCTCGGCCCGATCGCCTTTCGCGGCGATCCCACCTCGTCGCGCCGCTTGTCAGTCGCGTTCTTCGTCTGGGGCCTCAGCCTCACCAATCAACTCACCGCGCTCGCCCTTGCGCCACTTTTCTTCGTCGCCGTCCGTCGCTCACTCGTCACTCGTCACTCATCACTCGTTATTCATTACGCTGTACGCTTCACGCAGTACGCCCTAGCTTTCTTTCTCCCCTTCACCTTCTATCTGCTCCTTTTGTCGCGCGCTGCCGCTCAACCGCCGATTAATTGGCTGGGCACGCCCACGCTGGACAATTTCTGGTCATTCATCACCGCCGAACTCTATCGCGGTTACGCCTTCGCTCTGCCGCTGAGTGAGTACCCGCTCCGCCTTATCGCCTTCGCACAACTGCTGGTGACGCAATTCGGCTGGATCGGGCTGGGCCTGATCGGATTGGGAATCTATCGAGCGCGACAACGCGCTATTGCGCCTTTAATCTCAGTCGCCCTCTATGTGATCTTTGCGCTTGGCTATAACACCTTCGATTCGCATCTCTATCTCATCCCCGTCTGGCTGTTCGGCGCATACGCCATCGCCGCCGGGGCGCGCGCCTTGGCGCAGTACGCACCACGCATCGCGTTGCGCAGTACGTATTACGGATTACTCATGCTCTTGATTCCCGGCCTGTCCGTCCTCGGCAACTTTGCCGCGCAGGACTTGCACACCGATCGATCTGCCGGGCACTTCGCGCAAACTATTCTGAATTCCGCTCCCGCCGACGCGATTATCATTACGCATCTCGACGCGCACACTTTCACGCTGTGGTATTATCGGCACGTCGAGGGGCAGCGGCCCGATGTGACCGTGATCGATGCGCGGTTGGCCGCTTACCCGTGGTATGATCCCATGCTGCGTGCACAGAACGCACGGCGTGCACAGAACGCACGGCGCGCAGAGGATCAATCCTTGCAGAGGGTTGAATTTGATCCCGAAGCAACGTGGCTGGCTCGACTTCGAGAGGCCAACCCGAAGCGCCCCGTATGTGATCTCGACATGACGACGGAAAAGCTACACTGCCAGTAATTTTCTGACTCACGCAAAGCGGCAAAGCCGCAAAGTTACTGATGCTGTTCTTTGCCACTTTGCGGCTTTGCGTGAGCCATGCCGTTTGATCGGACAGAGTCACAACACTGGATTACGACTCAACATGAAGACACCGATTCGTTGGAAACGCCTTATTTTAGGCTTCATTCTGATTGTCCTGCTGATCTGGCTGGGCCTGCTGGCCTATGTCGGCTTGACCCTGCGCGCCGATGTGCTGGCGCTGCAAGACATCGCGGCGAATTTGCCCGGCCCGCTCGAACCGGCGCAGATCGATCTGGCGCAGATTCAGTCGCACGTCACGTCGATCCATCAGAACCTGACGTCGTTGCGATCGCTCGCCTCGCCATTGTTAGCCATCACACCCGCGCTGGGCTGGCTGCCGGAAGTGGGCGGCGATGTGCGCGCGGCTCCGGCGCTGCTGGATATGACGCTGGAGTTCACCGACCTGAGCGAGCGCGCCCTGCGCATGCTGGCGCCCTTCTGGCCGCCACCCGGCACCGATGGGCGCTTCTCGCTGCCCATGTTGACGCGCGTTCTTCAAATACTGCAACCGGCCATGACCTCCTTTGCCGCGAATGTCGATCGGGCGGGCACGCGCCGCCAAACCATTGATACGCCTTCATTGTCACCGCGCTTGCGCTCCATCATAGATCGTTTCGATGCGGCTTATCCGCTGTTGACGGACGGCTTATCACTGGCCCGCATCGCACCGCAACTGCTGGGCGCCGATCGGCCGCGCACCTATCTCATCATCCTGCAAAACGAGGATGAACTGCGCCCCACCGGCGGCTTCATCAGCGCGGCCGGACAGGTGACGCTGGATGCGGGCCAGATCGTGACACTGACCGTCAATGACGCCTATCAGGCGGATGATCTCACGCAACCCTATGGCGCTACGCCACAACCCATGGTGGATTATATGCGTATGCATTTGTGGTTGTTCCGCGATAGCAACTGGTCGCCGGATTTTCCCACGGCCGCGCGTAAAGCCATCGAGTTGTACACTTACACGCAGGGCGGCGATTTTGACGGCGTGATCGCGCTGAATCAAAACGTCGTCGAGGCGCTGACCGTCGGGCTGGGTTCGCTTACCATTGATGCCGCGCAGCCGCCGCTGACGGCGCAGACGATTCGCGCCTACATGCGCAACGCCTGGGCCCCGTCCGGTCAGGCCGATGTGGGCGCGTGGTACAACCAGCGCAAAGACTTCATCGGGCGCGTGATGCAGGCCATGCTCGATCGAGTGTTGAACCAGACCGGCGACATCAACTGGGGCGAATTGAGCCGCGCCCTCAACGGCGTGCTCAACAGCCACGATCTGCTGATCATGCTGACGGATCCCGTGCTGAATGAACCACTGCGCGAGACCAGTTGGGATGGATCACTGCCGGATGTGAGCGGAGACTTCCTGATGATCGTGGACACCAATATGGGCTACAATAAAGCCAACGCGTTGATACGCGAAGCCATCACCTATACGGTCAGTCTCAACCCCGATGATACGGCCACCAGCGATCTGGTGATTGGCTACACGCATTTCGGCTCTGCGGCCAGTGGCTGTCCGCACGTCGTCACGGCGTATACATTATCGACCACGTATGATCTGCTGGCGCAACAATGTTACTGGAATTATCGCCGCGTACTAGTGCCTATTGGCTCGACGTTGATTGAAGCTACGCGGCATCCGACCAAGCTCGGCGAATTGATCACAGGCTCGACCAGCGACGGCGCAACCAGCGTATTGAGCGATACGGGTAAGGTGGCCTTCGGTACCTTTTTGATCGTTGGCCGCGGGCAATCGATCGAGAGTGAGGTGCGCTATGCCCTGCCCGTCGGCATCATTCAGCAAGCCAATGATCAACACGTATATCAGCTGCATGTGCAGAAACAACCGGGCACCGGGCACTGGCCGTTGACCATCAACGTGCAATGGCCGGCGAGCTATCAGTACGTCGATGCCAAGCCGAAGCCAAGCCGCAGATCGGAACACGGTGCAATGTTTCAACTGACTCTTGAGGCCGATGTTGATCTGTCGGTGATATTACGCTAAAGGAGAGAAGTGATGCGAAGGGGCAACTGGTTCACATTGAGTATACTAGCGGTGTTCGCGATGATCGTGTTGGCGAATTTGACACAGCCGATCGCCTGGGCATCCACTTTAACGAATCAATCGGCGCTTCAAGCCACTCCGTGCGATCCCACAATAGGATGTCCACCCACACGTAGGCCGTCGCCTACGGCGGCGCAGCCCCCCGCGCCTACTGACACACGCGAGCCGCAGCCGCCTAATGAACCGACGGTCACGCCCGTACCTGTCACGCCGCCAGCCGGTTCGACGGTCACGCCCGTGCCGCGCACGCGGACCGCCACGGCAACAGCCGGCGCCAAGACAGTGACGCCCAGTCTTACACCCGCAGTTGAGACGCCGACCGTCACCGTGACCGGCAGCGCGGCTGGGGTCACGCCGACCGCCACTATCGAGGCCGCACCGCCTACGCCGACGAGTGACACCCCGGCCGTAGCGCCCGGCAACTCGACCTCGCCGGAAACGACTGTCTCGATCCCCATCGTGAGTGGCGGCAACGATCAAGCCACCACGACGGGCGGCGACAACTCCACATCGCCCTTGCTTCTGATCGGCAGCGCCGTGTTGGTGGTTGTCGGTGGCTGGCTGGTGTTTGGCCGGCGTTCCAAGAAATCAGCATGACCCATCGATTTGATGTGCGGCGCGGTTTGGGCTTGATCTTGATCGTGATCGGCCTGGCCCTGCCCGTTATTTACCTTGCGAACCAGGCGATCCAGCCCGCGCCCCGATCGGCCCTCACGCCGACCCGCGTCACGGCTGTGACGCAAGCACCAACGGCCACCCGCATCGTCGAGCGGCTGATCCCGACCGTAGCCGACCAGACCCCGACAATCACGGCTGCGGCCCGTCCAACATCGGCGGCACACACCGCGACAGCCGTCGCAACGCCAACCCAACCCACGCCAATCGATTCGGCTACCCCGCCTCCGGTTGTCATTACCGGCTCACGCCAACGCTTCGGCATTGGCGTGAGTTTGCCTGCGCCCTTCATCGCGCGACTAGAGGATCTGGGCGCAGGCTGGTTTTTGGACTGGAGCAGCGTTGCGCCGGCCGGCCGCCCCGCCGGGCTGGAATATGTGCGCATGGTGCGAGTGCCGCGCGGCCAGCCCAAGCCTGACCTCACCACACTGAGCGACATCGCGCAGCGCAGCCCCGGCTCACTGTGGCTCATCGGCAACGAGCCGGATGTGATCTGGCAGGACAACGCCACGCCTGAACAATATGTGCAGGCCTATCATGATGTGTACAGCACGTTGAAGCAGGCTGATCCCACCAGTCGCATCGCCATTGCGGGCGTCACCCAGCCCACACCGCTGCGCTTACAATACCTCGATCGCATCCTGGCGCTTTATCGCGAACGTTACAGCACGGACATGCCCGTCGATGTGTGGAACGTGCACAACTTCATTCTGCCGGAGAAACGCGGCGATTGGGGTGCAGAGATTCCACCCGGCCTGACGGCCAACAGCGGCCTGATCGTCGATATTGACGATCACGATGATCTGGCACGTTTCAAACAGCAGATTGTAGATTTTCGGCGCTGGATGGCCGAGCGGGGCTTCCGCGACAAAGAACTGATCGTGTCTGAGTACGGGGTGTTGATGTACGAGGACCTGGGCTTTGACTCTGCGCGCGTGCGCACCTTTATGCTGGGCACGTTCGATTATTTCCTGGCGGCCACAGACGGTGCGCTTGGTTTGCCGTCAGACGGCAACCGGCTGGTGCAGCGCTGGTGTTGGTATAGTCTGTCCGACGGGACGTATCCTACCGGCAACCTGGTTGATCGGGTTACAGGGGAACTCACTTCACTGGGGCGGGACTTCGCCGACTACCTGAATCAGCGAACCGGCGAATAGCGAATCAGCGTGCTATTCGCTGACTCGCTGATTGATCCGCGCCAGCACCGCTTTTACCTGCCTGGTCAGGTTGCTGGGCGTGATGGGTTTGGCCAGATATTCGTCGGCGCCCACTTCCATGCCGCGCGCCACACTCTCCGGGTCGGCCT
>JACRBO010000506.1 GCA_016219235.1 Chloroflexota bacterium | reverse complement strand
CCTTGACGCGCCGCGAGGCGGAGTTGAAAGCCGCCATCGAAGCCGCGCGGGAAGCCGCCCGATCGATCGAGAATCTGGCGCAGCGCCGATCGGACTGGCAGAGCACGCTGGCGGTGGATCGTCAGAATCAAGCCGACATCGCCGCACAGATCGGATCGACGCGGGCGGGTCTGGGCGATCTGGCGCAGCTGCAAATCGACTACGAGCAGGTGCGGCGCGATGAGGCGTATGCGCGCAAAGCGTTGGGCGCAGCCGAGCAAAAGTTGGCCGCGTGCGACTTCATGATCAAGCAGCGCGAAGCGAAGTTGGTCGAGCGCAAGCGCCAGGTGGATGAGAAGGGGCTGTACGAAGAACTGCGGCTGGCCTTTGGCAAGAAGGGCGTGCCCGCGATGATCATCGAAGCCGCCATCCCCGAAATCGAGGACGAGGCCAATGCGCTGCTGTCGCGCATCACGGGCGGGCGCATGCACCTGCGCTTTGACACGCAGCGCGAGACGGTGAAGGGCGATACGGTCGAAACGCTGGACATCAAAATCGCCGACGAGTTGGGCACACGGCCTTATGAACAATATTCAGGCGGCGAACAATTTAGAGTTAACTTTGCCGTGCGCATTGCGCTGAGTAAATTGCTGGCGCGGCGCGCGGGCGCGCAGCTGCAAACGCTGGTCATCGACGAAGGCTTTGGCGCGTTGGACAGCGCCGGGCGCGATCGATTGGTGGAAGCCATCAACGTCATTCAGGACGATTTTCAACGC
The DNA here is from genome assembly GCA_016219235.1 of Chloroflexota bacterium. Next base: position 4,712 of record JACRBO010000506.1, on the reverse strand, counting down.
ATCCTGGTGGTCACCCACCTGGACGAGTTGAAAGATGCTTTCCCGGTGCGGATCGAAGTGACCAAGACCGCCGACGGTTCGCAGATTTCAATCGTGTAGGAGGCAGCCGCCATGAAGGTTGAGGAGCAGTTTGAAGATGTCTTGCAGAACATCGAATCGGGCATTGTGTCGGTCTATCACGCGCATCCCGAATTAGTCGATTGGGATGTCGAGATAGCGCTTGAGGCGTTGATTCAGCTGTTCAACGCCGAAGTGCGCGGCAAGCCGATCGAGCTGCGCCGATTGCCGGGCGTCCAGGGGGAGGTCGTGCGCGCCGCTAAAGCGATGTGCGAGTTGCGATTGGGGCGCGGGCAATTGCTGGACGAGCACGATCAGCCTATCGAGTTTCAATTGACTCCCCTCACGGCGGCTGAAATCGTCGCCTGCCTGAAACGCTTGCGCAAATCGGTTCAGTTCTGGGGCAAGGCCGGCGGGCGGCAGGGGTACCTCAATTACATCGTTAATTTTGTTCAGTAGCGAGTCTGATCAAGAGAAGGTCAGAATTCCTTTGACATGACCCGCCGCCTGTGCTAAAATTTACAAGCACTCCGCTGACGCGCCCCTGCGTCACATAGCCAAAGGGAGTCCAATGCTCGTCGAATATATTCCCATTGCGATTCTGTTTATCGTCGCTGCCGTCATCACTATGCTGCTCATTGTCGTCGGCATGGTTTTTGGACCGCGGCGCAAATCGTTTCGAAAAATGTCGCCCTACGAGTCGGGTATGATGCCGATCGGTCCCGGCACCCGCCGCATGTCGATCCGCTTCTATCTGGTCGCCGTGTTGTTCATCCTCTTCGACGTCGAAGTGATCTTCTTCTATCCCTGGGCCGTCAATTTCCGCGCGCTGGGTTTATTTGGCTTTATTGAGATGCTGGTATTTGTGGGGATTTTACTGGTAGGGTATGTGTACATCTGGAAGAAGGGGGCGTTGGAATGGGATTAGAAAATAAACTGGGCAATATGGGTGTGGTCACCGCCCGATTGGAAGATCTCATCAACTGGGGCCGCACCAACGCGATGTGGCCTCTCGGTTTTGGTCTGGCCTGCTGCGCCATCGAGATGATGTCGGCGCAGGCCAGCAACTATGATCTGTCGCGCTTCGGCATGGAGTTGATGCGCGCCAGCCCGCGCCAGAGCGATCTGATGATCGTGGCCGGGCGCGTGACGCGCAAGATGGCGCCCGTGCTGCGCCGCCTGTACGATCAGATGCCGGACCCCAAGTGGGTGCTCTCGATGGGCGACTGCGCCTCGTGCGGCGGCGTGTTCAACAACTATGCCATCGTGCAGGGCGTGGACGAAATTGTGCCGGTCGATGTGTATGTGGCCGGCTGCCCGCCGCGCCCCGAAGCGCTGATCGACGGCATCCTGAAGTTGCACGAGCAGATCAAGCGCAGCCATCCCATCAAGGATGCGATCAAAGTATAGTTTCATTCGCAGGTGGATCGACGATCACCGATCGTCTGATCCACTTTTTATGCGTGAGTGACGTATGATCGAGTTAATCAAAAGCAAATTCCCGGAAGCGGTGCAGGACGTGATCGAGTTCCGCGGCGAAACGACGCTGGTGATCAAGCCGGAAGCGTTGATCGCCGTGGCGACCTTCCTGCGTGACGAGCCGTCGTTAGCCTTCGATCTCCTGTCGGATGTGAGTGCCGCCGATCATTATCCCGATCGACCACGCTTCGCCCTGAATTACCACCTGTACGCGCTGGAAAATGCGCTCAGCCTGCGGGTGAAGGTCTGGCTGGACGGCGAGACACCCGGCATCGCCAGTCTCACCAGCGTCTATCCCGGCGCGAACTGGCACGAGCGCGAAGTGTATGACCTGCTGGGCATCCGTTTTGAGGGCCATCCCGATCTGCGCCGCATCTTCATGCCCGACGATTTTCTGGGCCACCCGCTGCGCAAAGACGCCGCGCAGTTCTATGAAGAGCCGCAGTTTACGCACAACTTTGACGAGATCGAGCGCCAGAAGCCGTACGCGAAAGAATAACCACAGATTTCACGGATTACACGGATAAGGCTGGAAGTCCGTGGCAATCGGTGTAATCCGTGGTGCTTATCGGTCGAGAAACAGGAGCCACCTATGGCTGTAACTGAAACCCACGTCATGGAATTGACCGTCGACGATCTCAAAGAGATGCGCGGCCTCGTGTCCGAGCGCGCCATTTCTGGCGAGACGGTCCTGTTGAACATGGGGCCGCAGCACCCGTCGACGCACGGCGTGCTGCGCCTGCTGCTGGAAATCGACGGCGAGATCGTCATCTCGTGCATCCCCGATGTCGGCTTCCTGCACACCGGCATCGAGAAGACGGCGGAAGACAAGACGTACATGAAGGTCATCCCGCTGACCGATCGCATGGATTACCTCGCGCCGCTGAGCAACAACCTCGGCTACGTGCTGGCGGTTGAGAAATTGATGGACGTGGATGTGCCATTGCGTGCGCAGTACGTGCGCGTGATCCTGTGTGAGTTGCAGCGTCTCGCCAGTCATCTGGTGTGGCTGGGCACGCACGCGATGGACCTCGCGGCGATGAGCGTGTTCCTGTATTGCTTCCGCGAGCGCGAAAAGATTCTGGACATCTTCGAGATGGTGACCGGCCAGCGCATGATGTCGTCTTATTTCAGACCCGGCGGCCTGTGGCGCGATCTGCCGGCGGGCTTCGAAGAAGCGGTGCGCGCCTTTCTCGATCACTTCCCGGAAGAGATTCGAGAATACGAAGGACTATTGACCAAGAACCCGCTGTGGATCGATCGCACGCGCGGCGTGGGCGTGATTTCGGCCAAAGACGCTGTGGCGTGGGGCATCACCGGGCCAAGCCTGCGCGGCTCCGGCGTCAACTGGGACATCCGCAAGGCGATCCCGTATTCGTCTTACGATCACTTTGACTTCGATGTGCCGCTAGCCGACGAAGGCGATGTGTATGCGCGTTATCAGGTGCGCGTGCAAGAGATGTGGCAGTCGGTGCGCATCATCGAGCAGGCCATGCAGAAGCTGCCCAAAGGGCCATTCATTACCGGCAATCGCAAGGTCGCGCCGCCGCCCAAGGAAGAACTGGCCTACTCGATGGAGTCGCTGATCCATCATTTCAAGCTGTGGACGGAAGGCTTCACGCCGCCGAAGGGCGAAGTGTACGTGCGGGTTGAGTCGCCGCGCGGCGAGTTTGGCTGCTACCTCAACAGCGACGGTTCGCCCAAACCGCGCCGGGTGCACTTCCGCACGCCGTCGTTTGCCAACCTGGGCGCGATGCACAAGATGACCAAAGGTGTGTTCATCGCCGACCTGGTGGCCATCATCGGTTCGATCGACATCGTGCTGGGGGACGTAGATCGGTGAGTGGTCAATTGGTAATTGGTCAACCGGTCAACTGGTTACCGGTCAACCGATTACCGATCACCAATTAACCGATTGACCAATTGACTGAGTAACTTATGACCCAACTACTTGAGAAGTATCCGGCTGAAATCGAGAAAATCCTGAGCAAATATCCGCCCGATCGGAAGCGGTCGGCCGTGATTCCGCTGCTGTACATCGCGCAGCAAGAGTACGGCTATTGCACGCCGGAAGCGATTCGCGACGTGGCCGGGATCGTGGGCGTGGAACCGACCGAAGTCGAGTCGGTGGTGGGCTTCTACACGCTGTTCTACGACAAGCCGATCGGCAAGCACGTCGTCCAGATCTGCAACGACCTGCCGTGCGCGCTGCGCGGCTCGGAGCAATTTCTCGATCACGCCTGCAAGAAGTTGGGCGTCGATAAGCATAAGGCCGAGCACGGCGGGGCCATGACGGCTGACGGCGAATTCTCGCTGGAATCGGTGGTGTGTCTGGGGGCGTGCGACAAAGCGCCGATGATGCAGATCGATCTGGAATATTTCGAGCGGTTGAGCCACGAAGACTTCGATCGCATTATTGATGAGCTGCGGGCCAGGCGGGCTGGCCCGTGACCCGGTTAGAGAAGTTGTTGTCGCGCGTGTTGCGCGGCTCGGCTGATGCCAACATCGCGTTTGATGATTTGTGCTGGCTATTGTCGCAACTCGGCTTTGAAGAACGGGTGCGCGGCGGTCATCATATTTATACACGTCAGGGTATCGAGGATATTCTAAACCTTCAACCGCTTGGCCCGTTAGCAAAGCCCTATCAGGTTCAACAGGTGCGGCGCGTGATTGTGCGCCATAAGTTGGGAGGCAGCGATGATTCGCTATGAGATGATTGTGTATTGGAGCGAAGAGGATCGGGCCTTTATCGTTGAGGTGCCTGAGTTGGCGGGTTGCATGGCTGATGGTCCTACCTATCAAGCGGCAGTGGCAAACGCGGAGCAAATCGTGCAAGAGTGGATTGAAACCGCGCGCGAGTTGGGACGACCGATTCCCGAGCCCAGGGGCCGGTTGGTTTATGCATGAAGAGAGTATGCGTAAATTCTTAAGGTAGAAGCATGGCTGTTGTTCGCCGCCTGACAATTGAAGATTACGAGGCCGTGATCGCGCTGTGGCTGCGAGCGGGGTTGCAGACCGTCAAGCCGACGGGCCGCGACAGCCGATCGGAGTTTGAGCAGCAACTCCAGCACGGGCAGATCGTCATCGGGCTGGAAGACGGCGAGAAATTGATCGGCGTAGTCGTCGCAACGAACGATACGCGGAAGGGTTGGATCAACCGAATTGCCATCGACCCT
>JACRBO010000503.1 GCA_016219235.1 Chloroflexota bacterium | reverse complement strand
TCGCGCGAGGAGGAACGGCGCGACGCCAGCGGCCAGCCCGGCGATCTGCGCTCGATGGCGCGGGCGTGGCGGCCCGTGAAGCAGAAGATCGATCTGATGCGCAGTTACGCGGCCACGCTGCAACACATCGGCGCGCCGCTGATCGAATCGGCGGCGGGGCGGCAAGGCCCGGTCTGGGCCATCGAGATATTATCCGCAGCCGATCGTCTGGCTGACCTGCTGGACGACGCGCAGATGAACTTCGCGGGGCTGTATGATGCGACGTGCGCGTTGAGTGATGCCGCTGAGAAGAATATGTATCTGGCGGACAAAGGCTTGCGCGAAACGGCGGGTGAGTTGTACAACCTGTCCAATCTGCTGTTGGGGAGTCTGAGCGATGACGCCATTTGACGAACTGCAGCGCGAACATGAACAACTGTTGGAGCAGGCGGATGTGGCCGCTGTCGTCGCGTATATCGATCGGGCGCGGGCGCAGGCCGCCCAGATCGGTGATCCGCGCGAGCGCGATCAACTGCGCGCGAATCTGCGTTACTGGGCTTCGTATGTGTACGATCGCAATGGCACGTATCCCGCCACCACGCTGTTGCCAGCGGCAATGGGCAAATCGATTGTCCCGCCGCCCACACCTGAACCGATCATCAAAGAGGCCGCACCCGCGCCTCGCCCCGTGTGGCCGTGGTTGATCGGCATCGCGGTGATCGCCGTGATCGTGGCTGCGACCTATCTGGCACAGTTTGGATTGATGCAGCCCGCGCCGGCGCCGCTGCTGACGCCGACCGGGACATCAGCACAGGGTGGTAACGCCGGTATCACCGATCGATTGCAGCCGTTATCGACGACGACGGATTTGTACGACAAGCCGGGCAGCGATGCGGCGGCACAGATGTTGGGACGCATGCAGGCCGGTTCGGAGTTTTATGCCATTGCGCGCACCGCCGATCGACGCTGGCTGAAAATCACGACGGTCGATGAAGTTAGCGGCTGGATCAGGGCGGCGGACTCGGGTATCGACAATGCTGCGCTAGAGCAATTGCCAGAGGCGGCCGTCGTGATCGTGTCCACGCCGACCTCCACGCCTGTCCCGACATCGACACCGGCGGCAGCCGCGGGCGACGGGCCTACCCCGACTGTGCCGCTGCCCACCTCGACCAAAGCGGCACTGCGTGCTACGTCCACGCCGGCGGGTCAGAAGCCCGCCACGCCAACAGGACCTGAACCGCCGTCGAACGCGGTGCCGTTGCAAGTGAATTATCAAATCATGACGTATGGCCCATCACCCTTCAATGCCGCGGCGTGGGTCATCGATGTGCAGTTGCTGGCAGCCGGTGGCGACAACCGCTACGTGTTCTGGGTCAACGGTCAGCGGCTTGCCGCCGATCGATACACCATCGACGGGGTGGCTTGCCGTGCGGCGTCGTTTACGATCGGTGCGACCTCTGGCGGGCAAGCGGTGCGTCGCGACGTGACATTGAAATCGCCGTTGACGACGTGTCAATAGGAGCGCTGATGACGGACGAACCAAAGATCACCACGACCGATCTCAAGCATGTCGAAAGAGTGATCGGACTAACTTTCACTCCAGCTGAACGCAAGTTGATGTTGGGGACAGTGAATGAACAACGTGCCAACTACGCGGCTGCTCGCGCCATCCCGATTGAGAATGCCGTGCCCCCCGCGTTCGTTTTCGATCCGCGCTTGCCGGGCATGACGTTCGAGGCAAAGAAGCGGCGATCAAAATTCAGCCGCGTTAGGACGCCGAACGTTCCGGCGAATCTCGACGATCTGGCGTTTCTGCCCGTGACGCAGTTGGCGAAGTTGATCCAATCGCGCAAGGTGACATCTGTCCAATTGACGAAGATGTATCTCGAGCGGCTCAAGCGCACCGATCCGATTTTGCATTGCGTCGTCACCCTGACTGAAGAGTTAGCCTTAAAACAGGCGCGCAAGGCGGATCGCGAGATTGCCGCGGGCAACTATCGCGGCCTGTTGCATGGCCTTCCCTACGGTGCGAAGGACTTACTGGCGACGCGCGGCATCCAGACGACCTGGGGCGCGGAACCGTATCGCGATCGGGCCTTCGACTATAACGCCACCGTGATCGATCGATTGGAAGAGGCTGGCGCAGTGTTGATCGGCAAACTCACCGTCGGCGCGCTGGCGTGGGGTGATGTGGGTCTGGATGGCGTGATGACGCGCAATCCGTGGAATGTTGAAGAAGGCTCCAGTGGCTCATCGGCTGGCTCGGCTTCGGCGGTGGCAGCGGGTCTGGTTGGGTTTGCCATCGGCACCGAGACGCTCGGCTCGATTGTGTCGCCGTGTACGCGCTGCCGCGTCACCGGCTTGCGGCCGACCTTCGGGCGCGTCAGCCGCTTCGGCGTGATGGCGCTGAGTTGGACGATGGACAAGATCGGCCCCATTGCACGGTCGGTGGAAGATTGCGCGATCGTGTTTGACGCGATCTATGGCCCGGATGACAAAGATTTCACCGTCACCGACTATGCCTTTAATTACGATGCGACGCTCGAGGTGAAGTCGCTGCGTGTAGGCTATGTCACGAGCGCATTTGAAGTCGAACGGGATAATCGAGTCAATGATGAAACCTCGTTGGCCGTGCTGCGCTCGTTGGGCGTCAACCTTATTCCGATTGACTTGCCCGACCTGCCGGTTGATAAACTTGAACACATCCTGATGGCGGAAGCGGCGGCGGCGTTTGATGATCTGATGCGCAGCAATACCGACGATCAACTGGCGCGGCAGGTGGCCGATGCCTGGCCCAATGTCTTCCGCGCCTCGCGCTTGATTCCGGCAGTCGAGTACGTGCAGGCCAATCGACTGCGCATACTGGCGATGCGGGCCATGCGCGATCTGATGGATACGATTGATGTCTATGTCGCGCCGTCGTTTCATAACAGCAACTTGATGTTGACCAATCTGACCGGGCATCCGGCGGTGGTTGTACCCAACGGCGTGGATGCCAAAGGTAACTCGAGCAGTATCACATTTACGGGCAGACTCTACGGTGAAGCGGCAGCGCTGTCCGTCGCGAAAGCCTATCAAGACGCGACGAGATTTCATCAACGACAACCAACTCTTTGATCCACGAATCTACACGAATCAACACCAATAGTTAGCGTAGATTCGTGTGAATTCGTGGATCGCTCCCTGGCTATGGCTCAACGACTGCTCTTGCTGGTCACACCCCAAACCTACCGCGCGCAGGCGTTTGTTGACGCCTCCCGCAAACTCAACGTTGAAGTCGTGAAGGCCGTCGATGTGCCCGCCGAGTTGGCCGAGCAGTGGTGCGATGCCATCGCGGTGCGCTTCGGCGATGCCAGCGCCGCTGCACAGGCCATTGTCGAATACGCCAAAGATCAACCGCTTAACGCGATCTTATCGGTGGACGACAGCGCCAGCCTCGTGGCCGCGCAGGCCAGCGCCGCGCTGGGCCTGCCGCACAACTCGCCGCAAGCCGCCGAGGCCGCTCGTAACAAATTCGTGATGCGGACGCTGCTGCGCCAACACGGCGTGCCCGTGCCGGATTTTCGCCTGTATTCCACCGCCGATGATGTGACTGCGGTTGCTGCGCACACGACCTTTCCGTGCGTGATGAAGCCGCTCGATCTAAACGGCAGCCGGGGCGTGATGCGCGCCGATGATGCCGCCCAACTCGAAGCGGCCATCAAGCGTCTGAGCAAGTTGCTGTACTCGATCGATCGGTCGCCCGGACCCAAACCGTTTTTGATCGAAGACTTCATCCCCGGTTTCGAGGTGGCTTTGGAGGGTTTGCTCGATCACGGCGAACTGCACGTCCTGGCCTTGTTCGACAAGCCCGATCCGCTGGATGGGCCGTTCTTCGAGGAAACGATCTACGTCACGCCGTCGCGGTTGCCAGTTGATGTTCAACAATCCATCGTGAAGTGCGCGGCCGATTCCGCGCGAGCGCTGGGCCTGCACGATGGCCCGATGCATGCTGAACTGCGCGTCAACGATCGCGGCCCGTGGCTGGTGGAAGTTGCCGGTCGATCGATCGGCGGGCTGTGCTCGCAAACGCTGCGTTTTGCGCACAGCGCTGATGTGACGTTGGAAGAGTTGATCGTGCGGCAAGCGTTGGGGTTAAGCCTCAATGCACTGGAGCGCGAAGGGCAGGCCGGCGGTGTGATGATGATGCCGATTCCG
>JACRBO010000499.1 GCA_016219235.1 Chloroflexota bacterium | reverse complement strand
TTTCCATCCGAAGAATCACTCGCCGTGCAAATCATTCAGCAAATCGATCAGGTTTCCGCCCTACAACCCGTGCTCGGCCTGGCCTCAAACAAGTTCACGGCCCTGCAAGCCGCCCGCCAGGCTGTAGTTCAATCCGTACGGATTGCGATCGTGCCCGCTGGCGGTGAGCGTGCTTTCCTCGATCCGCTGCCGCTACGCGCATTGCCCGATCCGCCGCCGGAAATGATGCGCCGGCTGAACCTGTTTGGCATCAACACCCTGGGCGGCTTCGCACAGTTACCCCATGCCGCGGTCGTGCTGCAATTCGGCTCAGAGTTAGCGTTCTATCACGATCTGGCGCGCGGGATCGATCCGCGTCCACTGCTGCCGCAATCTCCGCCGCCATCGATCGTGCGCACCTTGCATCTGCCCGAGCCGCTGGGTGAACGGGCGATGGTGCTGTTGGCCGTCGAACGCCTCGCGTCTCGCCTTGCACAACGCCTGGAGGAAGGCGGTTATCAAGCGTTGGCGCTGTCGCTGGTCGTGACGACGATCGATCAGCATGAACATACGACAGGCGCACCGCTCAAGCCGCCAGCGTCGAATGCCGAACAACTGCGGCGCCTGGGTGGCCGCTTGTTGGGGAAACTCACGTTTGAAGCCGACGTGAGTGCGATCACGTTGCGCGCCTATCCCCTGCGCGAATGGCATTTCGGTGCGCGGCAGTTGTCGCTGTTGGATAGCGTCGAGTCCTCGAAGTGGGCGCAGTTTCGAGTGACCCTGCGCGCTTTGCAGAAGCGATTCGGTGAGGCGGTACTACGGCTGGCCAGCACTCTCGGCCCGCCCGTGCCGCTGCCGATTCACGTGAACGCGCAAGCGGATGGCGTGCCGATCGATTTGCGCTGGGGGCGTTGGTCGCGGCGCGTGACGACTCTCTATGAATACTGGTGCGAGCAACGGGCGTGGTGGGATCAGTTGATCGCGCGCGACTATTATCAGATCGAACTCGGCGACGGTCTGGTCTTCACCCTCTTTCGAGATGCTGAAGGTCAGTGGTTTCTCGATCGGCGGCGCAGTTAGCATGTATGTCGAACTGCATGCCCACTCCTATTTCTCGTTGCTCGATGGCGTACCCTCACCCGAAGAACTGGTGCAACGCGCGATTGAAGTCGGGATGCCGGCGCTGGCTTTGACCGATCACGATGCGGTGTATGGTACGGTGCGCTTCGAGCAAGCCGCACGACAGGCCGGGGTCAAGCCGATCCTGGGCGCAGAGATCACGCTGGTTAATGGCGGCGGCCATTTGACGCTGCTGGCTGAAACTAATGAAGGCTATGCTAATCTGTGCCGCCTCATCACGTTGGCCCGCCGTGATCAACAGAAGGGCTTTGCCGCGCTGCCGTGGCGGTTGCTGGCGGATCACCACGCCGGGTTAATTGCTTTGTCGGGTTGCCGCCGCAGTGAGATCGCGCGCGCGTTGTTGGACCATCATCTTGATAAGGCGCAGCATGCGGGCGAACGATTCGCGTCAATCTTTGGCGTGGGCAACTTCTTCCTTGAATTACAACGTCATCATGAACGCGGCGATCGGCGTCTCAACGACGGACTGGTGGCTCTCGCACAGCGACTGCGCCTGCCCCTCGTGGCGACTGGCAATGTTCATTATCTTGACACCGATGACGCGCCGATCCAGGATGTCTTGACGTGCATCCGGCAGCGGCTGCCGCTCACGCAGGCGAATGACTATTTGCGCAGCAATCACCAGTATCACTTTCGTTCACCGGCAGACATGGCGGCGCTCTTCGCTGATCAGCCGACGGCCTTGCGGGCCACGGTTGAGATCGCCGAGCGCTGCCGCGTTCAATTGCCGGGCGGGCCGCAACGTTTGCCCTTGATTGACGTGCCTCACGACCGATCGGCTAGTGAGTATCTACGCGACTTGTGTGAAATGGCGTTAGCGCGCAAGGTCGATCCATCTCAGGTCGATCGCTATCGTGCCGCCTTACAGCGTGAACTCGACGTGATCATGCAGCATCAATTTGCCGAATACTTCCTCGTGGTGTGGGATGCACTGCGTTTCGCGCGCTCGCAGCGCATTCTATGCCAGGGCCGTGGCAGTGCGGCCAACTCACTCGTGGCCTACTTGCTCGACATCACGCCGGTCGACCCGATTGCGAGCGGCCTGGTCTTTGAACGCGTCCTTTCGGCGGAGCGCGCGACGGTGCCGGACATAGATGTCGATTTTTCCGCGGATCGCAGGACGGCGGTTTTGGACTATCTTTACCAACGTTACGGCGCACAGCGCGTGGCGATGGCTTGCACCTTCGTCACGTTTGGAGCACGACAGGCACTGCGCGATGTCGGCATGGTGCTGGGTTTTTCAAGCGAGGTGATTGATCGCGTGTGCGAAGCCGTCGACGTACATTCGTCAGCCGATCTCGCTTCACTGCCAGGTCTACGCGCGGCCTTTGGTTCACAACTGGATGCCCTGCGCTGGCAGCAGTGGCTGGCCCTGGCCTCGCGGCTTGATAGCCTGCCTCGACACCTCGGCCTGCATAATGGCGGTCTAATCATGACGGCTGATGAACTGCCTGCCTACATTCCGATCGAACCAGCTAGTCTTGAGGATCGTTTTGTCATTCAATGGGATAAGGACGCACTCGAAACGCAGCGTTGGATCAAGTTTGATGTCCTGGGCCTGCGCGCCTTGTCTGCGATCAATGATGCCTGCGACATCGTCGAGCAGCAGACTGGCCGGCGGCCAGATCTCTCAGCGTTGCGCTTTGATGATCACAAGGTCTATGACCTAATCTGCTCCGGCCAATCACTGGGCATTTTTCAGATCGAGTCTCGCGCTCAAGCCTCATTGATTCCGCGCTTTCAGCCGCGCAATCTGAGCGATCTCACGATCGAGATTGCGTTGATCCGGCCCGGCCCCGTGCAGGGGAATATGGTGTACCCCTTCCTGAATCGACGTGATGGGCAGGAGCCGGTGCGCTATCCACATCCATCGCTCGAACCGGCGCTGAAAGAAACACTCGGCGTCGTGCTGTTTCAGGAACAATGCCTGAAAGTTGCCCATGACTTTGCGGGCTTCACACATGGCGAAGGCGAACTGCTGCGGCGGGCGTTGGGCCACAAACGCGCCGATGAACAGATCGAGTCCTTTCGCGATCGCTTCCTGCAGGGTGCGCAAGCCAAAGGCATTTCTCTGAAAATCGCCGGGCAGGTCTTTCAGCAGTTGAAGGCTTTCGGGGGGTATTCTTTCGCCAAGTCGCACTCGGCCGCCTTCGCCGTCATCGTGTATTGGTCGGCGTGGTTGAAGTGCTATTACCCCACAGCGTTCTACGTGGGGTTATTGCGTAACGAGCCGATGGGCTTCTGTCCCCGGCATGTGGTTGTGAGTGACGCCATTCGGTATGGACTCAAAGTGCTGCCGGTCGATCTGCGGCATTCGCAATCGGCCGCTACGGCTGAAGGCCACGCGATTCGATTGGGCTTGATCGATGTGAAGGGCTTTGGCCCGGCGCAGATCGACACGATCGAAGTCGAGCGGCAACGTGGGCCGTTCCGATCGCTGAATGAATTGGTACGCCGTACGCAACTTGATCGGCCGCACGTCGAGGCGCTGGTGCTCGCCGGCGCGTTCGATCACCTCGGCGAGCGGCGGCAACTGTTGTGGGATCTGGCTGAAGCGTATCGGTTGGCGAAGCGACCGCGTGAATTGCCGCTGCGTAGTCCCGATGAGCAGGCCCGGTTGGCGCCGATGGATCGCACCGAGCAACTGATGACCTCCTACGCTGCAACCGGTGTCAGCCTCGACGCGCATCTCACCGAAATGCGCCGTGATGCGTTCACGAAAGCGGGTGCGACATCGATCGGTGAACTGTCGAAATTAAAGCACGGCCAGCAGATCAAGATCGGTGGCCTGCTGGTCGCGGTGCAACGCCCGCCGACGGCCAAAGGCTTCGCCTTTCTCGCCGTCGAGGATGCCTCAGGCATGGTGAATGTCATCGTTGCGCCGCCGGTCTATGAGCAATGTCGGGCAGCTGTACATAGTGCATTCGTGCTGGTTGAGGGTGTGCTGCAAAAAGATCACGGGGCGATCAATGTGGTGGCGCAACGAGTCGATGCAGTATGAAGCTGAGTCTGCGGGTATCTCGCGGCATCCTGTGGCTGTCGCTTACTCGCTCTTGGGTGATGACCTATTTATTGAGATCAGAACTAAAGTGAGATTGTGCATCCTGGCAAGCACACCGAACAGCGCCGCTTGATCGATTAACAGTCCGATCAATGTCATCTCACCGTTGAGGTCAGTGCGGATCGCCAGCCCGTCAAGCCAATCGGACCAACGATCCGCCAGCCAATCTTCAACCTGAATCTCATAAACGCCCGGCTGGTCCAGGGTCACTGTGATTGAGTGTGACCGATCACATTCCACAGAATCTACCAGACCAACGACGGTTGCTGACTATCGTGCGCAAATCCAGTCAAGATCGTCAACAGCAGAGAGCCGAGCGCGAAGAGAATAAGCGTTACAGTCAGATTCGGGTCATTCACCCCGAAGAAATACCCGAGGATGTTCAGGCCGGGAAACAGGCACAGCCAGGCGAGTAAGCAGGCGACGAAGGCCCACGGCCATACCTTTCTAAGGAAAGTCCGTAGACCCACCAAGAAACGCGTGCGCGACCCAGTGGACGGCGCATTGATCCGGGTTCCAAGGGCGCCAATCATGAGCCCGATGATGGGCGGGAAGATACCACCACCCACCAGAAGCATGATGATTGACAATAGCATCATGACCTGGCCGCCGTGTTTCCGTTGAACAAACTTGATCGCCCACACGAGGAAGATCAGGGAAACGAGGCTGGCCAGGATGCCAGTGACGAGGAGGTTGGGCACGATCGACATCGCCGGCTCCCCGTTCACGCTGCGAAAGAATGCCGAGCCGGGCCAGGACGGGAACATGATGCCACTGGGAGCGATGTTGCCCTGAAGGATTTCGCCGATACCATGTTCGATACCGGCCACCCCCATAATGACGCCGAAGGTTGAAACGATTATTTGAGTTGCACTTCTCATTTTGACGCCTCCTTA
>JACRBO010000501.1 GCA_016219235.1 Chloroflexota bacterium | reverse complement strand
TCAATCACAAACGTCCCGCCGTCGCTGCGCCCGAACACCTCCGGGAAGTACATCTGCTCCGCGCGCGCGGGAATGACGTTGAACGTGCCGCTCATCCCGGCGCGAATCTGATACGTGTACTCATACGAGCCTGACGGCAGATAAGTGGCAAACAGCGCCACCTTCTCATCGCGCAGTTCGCTGTGCGTGAACCACCACCAGCCCCAACCGCCATAGTATGAATACTTGTCGGTCTGGTTGAACTGCGGGCCTTCGCCGATTTGCGACGTCGTCTTCAGGCTCGTGTCCACCGCTTCCGTCCCCGCCGGGAGCGGATCTTCCACCATCACATAGTACAGATCGGTCGGCGCGACGATGCTGAGTTTCACTTGCAGCACATCGCCCACTTTCGCTTTCGTCACGGGCGTGCACGGGATCGGCTTGTCGCCGGGCTTCAGCGGCAGGAAGCACGCATCACTGCTGGCGTAATACTGGCGCGAGATCGACACGCCGCGCGACAGCGACTGCACTTCCGGCACCGGGATAAACGTGCGCAGATAGGCCGCGTAGTACAACTGCCCGTCGCCCGATTGCGGCGCGGTGAACGACCGCTCGATCGCTAACGCATTACCTTGATCGATCAACATAGCCGCGATCGTTTGCGACAACGTCACCGATTGCTTCACCGTATCCCGATTGGCCGTGCCGCTCCCGATGGTTTGATCGTTGACCTTCACGACCCAGTTGTAATCGGGGTTCAGTTCGCCGGTGGCCTTCATCCAATCGGTCAACGCGATCAACGACCAGGCGGTCTCTTGCGTCGTCTCCCAGCGGCCCGCCGTGCGCGCCATCATCAACCAGCGCACCACATTCGGACCGAGTTGATTCCTGGGATCGAGTTGGGCAATCGCATCCAGCACGATGGCCGTCGAGCGCGTATCGGTGTTCCACGAATACCAATCGGGCGCGGGCTCTTCCCAGTGCATACCCGTTGCACTGGCCTTCGCACTGCTGACGAGATCGGTCATCAACGTGCCAATGCGCGATGCCTCAGTCGGCTGATCGAGTTTCAGGCCCAGCGCCAACAGCGCCTTGCCATAGTGGCCCAGCAGTTGCCGCTTGCCGTCATACAACGCCACCAGCGAACTGGTCTGGCTCTGGCCCACTTCAGCCAGCGTGTACAGTAAGTACGCCTGCTGATTGGCCTCCCACGTCTTGTTGATCTGCGTGGCGGGTTTGATGCGGCTCTTGAGAAATTCCACACCCCGATCGATCGCGGCGGCGTCCACGGCAAAACCCGATTGCTGCGCCTTGACCAGCCCGAAGATCACGTAGGTGCTAACGGTCGTATCCGATTTGTCCTGCACCCACCAGCCCCAGCCGCCGTCGGTGTGCTGCTGATTGTAAAGCCGCTGCAAGCCAACGCCGACCTGTTCTTTCAGGCTCGCTTCGAGTTCCGGCTGAACCAGATTCAGTTCTTTCAACGCCCGATAGGTCAACACGTTTGGCAGGAAACGGCTGACTGTTTGCTCGGTGCATTCATACGGGAAGTGCTCCAGATACTTCAGCGCGTCCGTTGAAGCGGCGGCCAGCGACGGATCGATCTTCACCGTCAACTCACCCTGCGTCGTGTCGAGTTGGGCCGGGAGCGCGATCACTTCGATGCGGGTCGGATCGTCCTTGCTTACGTTGCCCGCGGTCGCCGTCGTTTCGGGCGTGCTGAATTTATAGATCGGCAAGTACTGCTCCGGCGGCAGCCCCGCCGTCGGCTTGCTCGCATCGGTCAAACCGCCGCCGCGCGCCATAAACGTGAGATTCGCGAAGGCCGCATCCAGCACCGTGACCGGCCACTCGACGCGCACCTGACCATTAGCAGGCACGCTCACGGTTTGTTTCACTTGCCCGTTATCGATCGTCAGGCCCGTGCCTTCCATCGACACGTCAGCGTCTATGGCGTTGGTCGTGTTGTTGTTGACTACCGCCGCCATGATGAGCTTGTCGCCCACCACCATGAAGCGCGGCGTCACCGGTCGGATGAGCAGATCTTTCGTGCTGCGCACGTCCACTTGCCCTTCGCCGACGAGTGTATCTTTCGTCACAGCTTTCGCCAGCATGCGCCACGTCGTCAAGTTATCAGGCAGCTCCGTGTTGATCTTCGCTTCGCCGTTGGCGTCCGTCGTGACGGTTGCTTTC
>JACRBO010000493.1 GCA_016219235.1 Chloroflexota bacterium | reverse complement strand
GCAGCGGTTCGTCACTTGGCTGCGACTGGTTCGACGCACTCGATCGTCGCCAGACCCCCGCTATCGGCTCACATCACCGACTTTCCGAGACCACTCAACGGCTGTTCCAGCAGCCGCCAGCATCAGGTTAAAGACCACGATGGCCGTGCCATCATTGAACAGGCTTTCACCTTCGACGAGGGTGGCCAGTTGTTTAGGTGCGCCCAGCGCTCGAAACAAGGCGACCACCGCCACCGGATCGGTGGCTGAGATCAGCGCGCCGAACACCAGGGCTGTCGTAATGGGCAAGTTCACTCCCACGGCGACGATCAGGCCGACAATGACCGTAGTCACCAGGACACCGGGAATCGCCAGCAACAGAATCGGTCTCCAATTGTCGCGCAGCCGATTGAAGTTGAGGTGAAAGGCGGCTTCAAAGACGAGGGGCGGCACGAACAACGCCAGAATGAGTTCCGGGGTGAGACTGATCTGCAGCGGCTGCTGAAATGTAATGAGCAGGCCAACGATAACCAACGCCACCGTGTAGGGGATACGGAGTCGCCGCACGGCAATCGCCACCAGTGACACCACCAGCAGCAGTTCGATAATCAGCGTTTCAGTGGCCAGAAACTGTTCCATAGGCGTGGCTCGTTACACTGTGAGTGCAGTATAGCCAATCTTTGAGCGTTTGTCGACCGAAGAATGAAGGGCTTGCGCTCGATAGCTTGCCACGTCGTCGCTTCTGCGTAGACTAATACATTAAGCGGCCTGTTCCCATGGGGGCGTCCATACCTGCGGCAGCAAATTCAGCCGCACGTCGCCGCCATTCAACGCAGCGAGATTCTGACGCGCCTGCGCCAGCGCCACTTCGCCGGCGGGGCAGCCAGGGCACGCTCCGCGCATCACCAGATCGACTTCGATCCGATCAGCGCTCACACGGACTGCGCGCACCATATTCAGCGCGATCAACGACGACCCGAAGGTGGGATGTGCTACCCGATCGAGCGCAGCACGAACCTCAACTTCAGTAACCATTGGGTGTAATGCTCAACGCCTCAACACGCTTGCGAATAGCGGGGGTCGAAATCTTGCCGCCACTGCTCAGCACTTCGCCCGCGATCAACACCAGTGGCAATTGAGCACCGTCGGGCAATGCGGGGCAATCGGCGTCAAATAGATCGAAGTACTGCACGCGCACGCTGCCACCAAACCGCGCAAGCAATTGATCGGCGGTGTGCCTGGCGACTTCGCGCCAGGTGTCTCTGACGCCGTCCGCACACGCCGGCGGCGCGCCGATGATGTGAACTGCGATTACGCCGTCGCTCCCACCACGCTCAGCGGCCCAACCCGCCACAGGCGGGGACATGGGCAAAGATAGGGACTCCCGAAAAGATGGGACTTCGTGTATCGTCATCCGCAGCACCCGCTAGTGCCACAACCGCAGGCTGGGCCAGAAGATGACAGGCTGCCGCCATCGCTGCCATGCAGCACCAGCCCGGCCGTGACCATCTGCCGTACGGCCTGGCTGTGGCATGTCGGACATTCTGGCTGCAGGCCGGCTTGCTTCTCTTTGATCGAGGCGCGGACTTCGAATTTTGTCTCACACTGTTCACAGTGAAAATCATACAGGGGCATGGGCACTCCTTGTCTTTGAGTCGGGTGTTAGCAACAACCCGAGCGTTTGGCTAACGCCGCAAAATCGACCCCGAGCAGTTCGCTGATCGCCTGGTTGATCTCGCGCAAAAACCCGATCGCCGCTTGCCGGGTACCGGCGTAGTCGGCAATGGTGCGATCGGCCTGCACCGCGCTCTGGAGCGCTTTCAATTGATCGACATCGCTCTGCGTTACGGCCCGGCGCGCCTGCTTCTGGCGCAGCTCGGCCTGAGATTGCGAGAGCCGTTGCAACAAAGCACGCGCCTCAGCATCGGCGTTGAACCGGCCATGGGCGGCATGATACGCGGTGAATGGCTCGGAGGCCAGCAGGTGATTGGCCAGATCTTCGGTGGCGGCTAATAGATTGGCAGGGAGTGTGGTCCTATTTGAATTCATCATACACCTCTCAGCAACAACCTGACCCGCAGGCTGTTGCATAGTTCAACCGATCGCTTGCGATAGGAAATCGCCGGTGGTCTGGCACAGGGTCATCAGATCGGCCTGCGCCTGAAAATAGGCCTTAACCGCAGGCAGGCTGCTGAATGCGCGCTGCAGGCGTTGCAGCTCGGCCTGGTCTGCCTCGCTGACAGCGTTCAACATGAGCATGGCTTTCAATGATTCTTGCTTGGCCTCAAACGCGGCGATTGCTTGCTGGGCCTCGGTGTCGTGATTCAATCGATCGGCCGTTTCTTCATAGGCCTTAAATTGCGGCGTCTCGGCCAACGTGGCCGCGAAGTCACGCGCCGCTTGCTTCACGACTGCCGCGGGCGCCAGTTCCAATTCATTCAGCACACCATCAGACAGGGTCAGTTCCTCCGTCCTTCAGCAAAATAGCGCTGCAGTAGATCCGGTATCTTTACCAAAATGTCGTCGCGCGCGACACGACGCCTGCCGCCAGTTTGATCAATCCCTTCGTGCCCGACAGCGACTCGATCGCACGTGGGGCGGCACTGTATCAGACGAACTGTATCAGTTGCCACGGATCGACCGGTAAGGGTGACGGGCTGCAAGCCACGCAGCTAAATCCGCGCCCCGCCGATTTCACCGCCGGACATACCGATGCGCACCTGATGGGGATGTGTTCTACTGGATTCAGAACGGCATCACCGGCTCGGCCATGCCGGCCTTCAAAGCCGCCCTGAGCGGCGATGACCTCTGGCATCTGGTCAACTATGTCCGCCGCTTAAGCGCCCAGACTAAATCAACGAAGCCATAACCGGCGATCTCATGTCAAGGGAGGTTAACATGCTGTTACTGGTTGCTCACACCCTACTCTCGCCCACATTGATGGGCGCCTTGCCCTCGCCGCTGCGGCATGGCCAGAATGGCATCCTCGATGAGGTGCTGCTGTTCGGTGCGCCGATTGTCGTGACGCTGCTGATCCTGGTGATTTCATCGCAACGGGCGCGCAGCCAGAAAGAGCGAGTCAGGATTCGCTCGAAAGAGAGTGCCAACCTGGAAATCGTTGATGAAGATGATGCGAGTTAACTTCAGGGCGATAAGGCTGAAGAGTCCTCACCTGGATGAGCCGACACCGAGCAACGAGCGAATGTGTACTGGCGCGTTATCAAGTTGTGGTAATATATCATCACTTGATGATGTATTGATATTATGGAGCGCCACCATGTTGATGACCACCAGAGTCCGATCGATCGATCTTCAAGCTAAACTCTTTCGCGGGTTCGCCGATCCGTCACGCCTCTCGGTGTTAGCCGCACTGCGCACCGGGCCACTCACTGTGGGCGAGATCGTCGAAGCCACTGGCCTCTCGCAGTCTAACGCATCCAACCATCTGGGCTGCTTGCGGGACTGCGGGCTCGTCGTCGCCGAACAAGCAGGGCGCTACGTGACCTATCACCTCAGCGATGATCGCGTCGGCGAACTGCTGGATCTTACTGAGACGTTATTGGCGGATGTGGCGAAGGGCGTCTATGAATGCACGCGCTACAACCTTCGCAAGGGAGGCTAAACGTGACTAACCTGACAACGGTCGAAGTGCCGATCAAAGGGATGGACTGTGCGGAATGCACACTGCATGTCCAGCACGCGATTGCGGCTTTGCCTGGCGTCGAATCAGTGAATGTGTTTCTGGCTTCAGAGAAAGCCGCCATTCGTCTCGATCCCGCGCGGGTTGATCTGCCAGGGATTCGCAAGGCGGTGGAAGGCGCGGGCTATTCCATACCGGACACAACTTCAAATCAAGTGACTTCATCGCCGATCGGCGATTTGACGCGACCTATCCTGACGCTGTTCGGCGTCGTCTTCGGGGTCGTGTTGTTCGTCATCGTGATTGGCGAGTGGTTCGGCCTGTTCGAGCAGATCACCGCGCGCGTGCCCTGGCCGATCGGGTTGGCGATCGTCCTCATCGGCGGTTATCCGAGCTTTCGCAACGTGATCCGCGCCGCGCTGTGCAGACAAGTCATCTCACACACGCTGATGAGCCTCGGCGTGATCGCGGCACTGGTCGTGGGCCAATGGGCCACGGCGGTCGTCATCGTGTTCTTCATGCGCGTGGGTGATTACGCCGAGAACTTTACGACCGAGCGTGCGCGCCGCGCAGTCAAGGATTTGACGGCCATGGCGCCACAGACGGCCCGCGTCGAGCGTGACGGACAGGAAGTGGAACTGCCGATAGCCGAGGTGCAGGTGGGCGATATCGTGGTCGTACGTCCTGGTGAAAAGATGCCCGTTGATGGCGACGTGATCGACGGACAGGCGACGGTCGATCAGGCCACGATTACGGGCGAGTCGATGCCGGTCGAAGTTGGCCTTGGCGCGAAAGTCTTCGCGGCAACGTTCGCCCGCCTTGGTCATTTGCGGGTGCGAGCTACACATATTGGGGGCGATACCACCTTTGGGCGCGTGATCAAGATGGTCGAGGAGGCCGAAGCGCATCGGGCTGATGTGCAACGCATCGCAGACAAATTCTCGGCCTATTATCTGCCGGTCGTGGCCGGGATTGCGGCGCTGACGTTTGCGATCAGTCGCAACCCGCTCTCCACGGCGGCGGTGCTGGTCGTCGCGTGTTCGTGTTCCTTCGCGCTGGCGACGCCGATTGCGATGTTGGCCTCGATCGGGGCGGGCGCGAAACGTGGGCTGCTGATCAAGGGCGGCAAGTATCTGGAATTGCTGGCGCGGGCCGACGTGCTGTTGATCGATAAGACCGGAACATTGACGCTGGGTAAGCCGCACGTCACCGATGTGCTGTCACTCAACGGATTGTCCGATGGTGAAGTGCTGTCATTGGCGGCATCGGCAGAGCGATATTCAGAACACCCGTTGGCCCAGGCGGTGCGTACAGCCGCATATGAGCGGAATTTGCCGCTTTTAGACCTGGCTGACTTTGAGGCAATCCCTGGCCTGGGTGTGCGCGCGAAGGTCGATGGCGGTCCCGTCGCGGTGGGTAGTTGGCGACTGATGCCGAACGCGCCATCGCTAGACCACGCTGCCGGACTGGAAGCGCAGGGCAAGACGCTGCTGTTCGTATCACACAACGAGAAGCTGGTCGGGGTGCTCGCCGCGGCCGATACACTGCGGCCCGAAGTCCCGGCCGCACTGGCCGATGTATGGACGCTGGGCGTGCGCCAGATCGAGCTGCTGACCGGCGACAACGAGCGTACGGCAGCGACACTGGCTGAAAGACTCGGGGTGCACTACCGCGCCAACCTGCTACCAGAAGACAAGATTCGTATCGTGAAGGAATATCAAGCGCAGGGGCATGTCGTCGTGATGGTGGGTGACGGTGTGAATGATGCGCCCGCACTGGCGCAGGCCGACGTCGGAATTGCGATGGGGGCGGCGGGAACGGATATCGCCATCGAGGCCGCACACGTGGCGCTCATGCGCGAAGACTGGACCCTGGTGCCAGATGTCTTCCGGATCGCACAGCGAACGATGAAGATTGTCAAGATGAATCTGACCTTCACGACGGTCTATAACGTGATCGGTCTGTCGCTGGCGGCGTTCGGCTTCTTGCCGCCGATCCTGGCGGCTGCGGCGCAGTCATTGCCCGATCTGGGCATCCTGGGCAATTCTTCGCGATTGTTGCGCCAGCGGTGAAGCGGAGGCGATCGTCAAACAACTGGTGGAAGCGCATGGTGGCCGCGTCTCGGCCGCTAGCGACGGCGTTGGCAAAGGTAGCATATTTGCGTTCGCCCTGCCGGTTGCCTGACTCAATCTTTACCGGATCTTCACAATTCCCTCAAGGGAACCTCATACGGTCGGACTAAAATATGAGAGTAACTTCAACCTCAGGAGCAAAATGATGATGACAGGGTTGGGCATGGGTTTAGGTGGCGGGCTGGTGATGGTGTTGTTTTGGGCCGTCCTGATCCTAGGCGCGGTATGGCTGGCGCGGGGACTCTTCCCGAATAGTCAACAACCGTCGGCGTCCGCCACTCGACCGGAAGCGAGCGCCGACGATATTCTGAAGCAGCGCTACGCACGCGGTGAGATCTCGAGAGAGCAATATGACCAAATGCGCCGCGATCTGAGTGGGTGAGACGCAGGCAGGAGATACAACCATGAAAACTTCGACACGTTCCATCTGGATAGTGATTGCTGTGCTGATCGGTCTAGGGTTGCTCGCGGGTGGCTACTTGCTCAGCCGCATCGGCTGGGGGATGTTCGGCTATGGCCCCGGCATGATGGATGGCAACTTCGGTTTTGGCCGAATGAACGGCTTTGGCTTTGGCGGCATTTTCACTATCCTTTTCTGGATCGTGATCATCGGGCTGGGTGTGTGGCTGATCAGCAACCTCGTCTCACGTACGAACAATCAGTCGCCGTCGAGCAGCGGGACAGCGCCAGAATCGGCGCTCGACATTCTCAAGAAACGCTATGCGCGCGGCGAGATTACCAAAGAACAGTATGACGAGATGCGCCGCGATTTGCAGGTTTGAAGCAACTGCTTGCCTAAATTTCGTCTATGTCCCGGTGTGCTGAACGATAGGTTCAGCGCACCGGTTTTGTTTCTGGAAGGTGCCTCTTGACAAGCGGAATCGGTCAGTGTAGTTTTCAATAAATCTATTGAATAGTCTT